>CAYYOO010000027.1:6599-19212 GCA_964473335.1 uncultured Thermoplasmatales archaeon | reverse complement strand
AAATATTCTAGTTTTGATAAAAATGCAGTCTAAGGAAAAAGAAAATTTACTATTTATAAAGTTAAACGAGAACGAAAATTTAAATGACATGATAAAAAAAGCATGTTTCAAGCATGACGTAAAAACAGGTGTAATTTTATCTGGTATTGGTCAAATAAAAGATGTAACCCTAGCTTATTTTAAAGAA
Organism: uncultured Thermoplasmatales archaeon; assembly: GCA_964473335.1. Lineage (GTDB taxonomy): Archaea > Thermoplasmatota > E2 > DHVEG-1 > DHVEG-1 > CAYZTD01. The sequence goes on along the minus strand of CAYYOO010000027.1, from coordinate 19,025 downwards.
AAAGGAAATTACAGTCCTCAAGAATTCAATAAAACATTAGAGATACTTAGCCTATCTGGAAATATTGTTAGAGATGATAAAGAGCACATCTTACACTTACATATTATACTTGGTGATGAAAATAAAAAAGCAATCGGCGGGCATTTCATCAAAGGAAAAATAGGTGTTACAGCTGAAATAATAATATTAAAAACAGACATTGAAGCTAAAAGAGTGAAAAGTAAGAAAACTGGTCTTAAAACCTTAAGTATACAGTAAAAGTTTTTTATTAAAAGAGTATTACATTAAAATAAAATTAACCTAAATGAGGTTAAGAGATATGAAAAAATTTACAGAACTCAGCGATAGAATTAAAACACTAAAAGGTGCTAGAAATATACTTAACACTGAATATGAAAATACAGACTTTCATAAAAAAAAGGTAGCTAACCCTAGATCGAGTATACCCCCTTCGCCTGAAGATGAAGAAGCAATAAGACTACTTACTACAATCCAAAAGATTGATCATTACATTAAAAAATACCAAGATGAACAACTCACCATACTAAAAAAAAGTCATAAAGATTAAAATTTTTTTAAATTAAATTTCTTCTTATTCCAAAGAATGATTTTATCAATACGATTATTGGAATAATTTCAAGCCTTCCTATCCACATATTAAAGATAAGCATACTTTTGGAAATTGGAGACATAGTAATTTTAGTAACACCCGTAGATAGACCTACATTACCTTGAGCAGAACATACCTCAAAGATAGTCTTACTAAGAGTTCCATTTTCTATCATTGAAACAATAATAATTCCGGCAGATAGAAGTATAACCCACATAAAAGAAATAATTGCTGCTTCATTAATGAGATCCATTGCATCATCTTTAGATAAGGATTTGTCACCAAGTTTATGAACAAAAACCCTTCGAGGTGTAGAAATTGCTCTTTTTATTCTCCATCCTACACCTTTATACAAAAGTATTCCTCGAAATATCTTTATTCCACCAGCAGTAGATCCAGCTGCACCACCTAGGATCATTGCAAAAGAAAGAACTAAAAGTGCAGGCTCAGTCCAACCAGTGAAATCAGGGACTGACGCAAAACCTGTACAAGTGATTGCAGATATAAACTGAAAACCTGAATATTTTAAAGAAGCAAGCCAATTGTCATACAGATGTAGATTCATAAAGGTTAGACCTATAACTCCTAAAATGATAAGTAAAATCATTGCTTTAAACTGAGCATCTGATAAAAATTTCTTTATCCTGCCTTTTAGTAGATTATAATGAGCTGCAAAGGCAATAGCACCAAATACCATAAGAACAATAATAGCAATCTGACTAATGGTTCCAAAGCTAGAGATACTATCGTCTGTAACTGAAAAACCACCGGTTGCTAGACCGGTCATACCATGATTAAGAGATTCCCAAAGACCCATACCATTAGGCGTAATAGCACCAATTATTATTAAAGAAATAATACCAATAACTGAATATAATAAAAAAATCCACCAAATAGTTCTAACTGTAGAAATAATCGAAGGATGGGTTTTTTGATCACGGGCTTCACCTTTATATAAAACAAATGAACCAGTACCAGGACGAGCAAGAATACTAAGAGTCAATACAATAACTCCCACTCCACCAACCCACTGGATTAATGAACGCCAAAACTGTAAAGAATAAGGAAGCAAGTCTTCTCTTGCGACCATTGTAAGACCTGTACCAGTCCAACCTGACATAGATTCAAAAAATGCTGAAAGAGGAGCCATTGTTTTTAGAGAATCTATATTATATGGTATCAAAATAAAAGGAATGCTACTAATAGCTGAAATTAAAAGCCAACCTAACGCTGCAGTAACCATAGCGCTTTTAAAATCAGCGGGATCTGCTTTTTTAAATAGATAATATAAAGGAAAACCTACTAAAAAAAAGACTGCAGAAGTAACAAGGAAAGGAGCTATAGCATCAAACTCGGATAGGGATCCATATTCGCCAAAGTATATAGGTACAACTAATGCAATAAGAGATACAAATCCTATTATGATAGATATACCGCCAAGGTCCCTAAGTACAGTTCTAAGATCACTCATATGAAATTCTCCTTACCCGCCTAATTTTTTATAGAAAAAATAATAATCAAGTACTTAATGATTCCTAATTTCACTAACTTTTTCATTTATCTCTTTTTTCAACTCTTTAGATACATCCCGATTTGTAAAAGCATCAGCCCTTGAAGCAATAGATAACTTAGCTGCAATATTTCTAGCAATTTTTCCTCTTTTAGATTTAGGTGCCTTATTTATATCGCTCAACTGAAAAATAATCCCATGTTTAGGTGGTTTTCCACCTTGTTTTTTAAACCTAAAAAGAGCTTTTTCAGCACCTAGTACTTGAATTGTTGAAGAAGGAAGAAGAGCGAGTTTTTTAAGTCCTCCAGAATAAGAAATCAGTCGTGCACCAATGAGCGGGCCAACGATAGACGATAGATTTGGTGCAATATTTTTCATATCAACTTCAATTTGTTTTTCCAGTTTTTTAATATCTTCATTTATTTGCTGAATTGACTTTTTGAGAGGTTTCATCCTTTTCTCAGATGAATTTATTTCAGACCATGTAGTGAATCTTTCGTTTAAAAGATTTTGAATGTGAATAAAATCATCAACTGTGTTTATCATTTGAATAATTTGTAAGTCAGTTGATTCTAGATTATTATTGATTTCTTTTTTGGATTTAGATAACAGAATTTCTTGTAATATATCCTTTGGATAGTTATAATCTTCAGAGTTAATATCAACTTTTTTAAAAAAAGTATTTTTACTATCAAGAGTTCCAATTTTACTCAACCTTTTTTCACACACTAACACATCTTTTTTATCTAAATTTTTAACTATTTTTTTTTCTTCATTTAAAATAAGGTTATTTTCAATAGAATCAAGCCTTTTATTTATAGCCTTAGAATTTTTTGGGAATAATATTTTTCTTTTAATTTCACTTTCGTCCAGTAAAAAAGTTCCAAACCATTTTGTTAGTAAGTACATACACGTTCAATACAAAGTTAGTTATTTAATTTTAATGTTATATGTTAATAAATTTTTGAAGAGGTCTCTATTGATAATTTACAAAAAATGTTTTTAAAAAGTCTAAGACATGAGAATATCTTTCACCAAACATTTTAATGAATCTTAATATTGGCGATTCAATAGCAATTTTTGTAAATTTTGACTTATCAGATTTAATCTTAGCTGCATCATCATTTTCATCAGCGCCAATGAGATTTAAAAATGTTTGATTAGCAAGACAACCATCAGGTGGAATTTCATTAGAGCAATCAGTTTCATTATTTTCAAAATATCCTTCTTCTGAATAATGATGTCCAATTCCATCCCCGTTATCATCTATTAATGGATCTTGAGAAAAATTTTTAATGTCTACAAATTCTGCGGTTGCTTTATATGCTTCATTAATTGATATTAGACCATCATTATTATAATCAGGGTTAATATTTTGATTATCTACCTTAAATTCTTCACCATATAATGCATCTATGAACGGACCAATCCAAGAATCCGCTAACTCATAAATACGAGATGAGGTACAAACAATTCTATTTTTAGCGCTAAGCTCTTTTATAAATCCGCCACTGTGACAAGGTTGAAGTGCGAATATCATTTTTGCTTTTATACCCTTAACATAATCAGCAAACTCTCGATCTTCTAATATTTCTGGATCTTCCCCTAATCCAAATAACTGAAATAGTTTCTGAGTGTTTTCAACTATTTTTGATCCCATGTTAATTTTTGAGGAATTTATTTGGTTAAATAAATATGAAAAATATCCAAACAAATCACCAACTTTATTCAAAGGACAACCAAAATAACTAGTTCCGTCCTTTTTTGTAGCACCATGATCAATATAAAAAACAATCAAAGTGTCTTTATCATCAAGACTGTTTTCTTTATTGGGTTTAAATTGTTTTAGAACAGTTTCTAAGCCGGATTCATCAGAGCTATATTCTTCATCTATCCATTTAGGATTAAAAATATCAGGGATTCTAAAAAATGTTTTTTTAATAGTATCCCCCTCTTCCTCTATAGATACCTGAATAAAATCAGGAAGTTTCTGTACTATTAAAAATATATGATCATCATCATAACCATATTTATCCTGTAACATCTTATATATCCTCGAAGCACTTGTAAGGTACCATGTATAATACTGCTGAATTGTTTCTAAATTTTTCCAACCTCCTTCTCCCCCCCAATTTGATTTATTAAAATCCAATCTTGGAAAGTACCTTCCTACATATATCACCGCATAACTATCCTCATCGCTCGAATTATTATTAGATATCATATTTGTGTTGTCATACCCAAAAACATTTGCAAAACTAGTACTCAAGAAAATAGTTAGAACCATAAATAAACTCATAATTAATGTTATATTTTTTTTCATATGTATCACGAAATTTAAAATACCATATAATTATAGCGATCTAAAATATATAAAAGTTTTCATAATTATATTTAAATCAGAAAATGATTTTAAATACTACTTTTTATTTTACTAACCAGGTGTTATAAGGTTGGAAATTCCTACAAAAATAGGAGAAATTAAGCTTCAAAATCCTGCTATTCTTGCATCAGGTGTTATGGATGAAGATGCAGGCAGCATGAAAAGAATTATAAAATCTGGAGCTGGAGCAGTTGTAACAAAATCAATTGGATTAAACTCCAGAGAAGGATATCCAAACCCTACAGTTATCGAACTTAAAAATGGTATGTTAAATGCAATGGGTTTACCAAATCCCGGTATTGACAACTTTTCAGAAGAAATTAGAGGTTTAAAAAAACTTAAGTCTCCAATAATTGGAAGTGTTTATGGATCAGGCATAAAAGATTTTGTAAAAATAGCAAACAAAATGGAAAAGTACAAAGTTGATGCAATAGAACTAAACATGAGCTGCCCACATGCTAAAGGATATGGTTTAGAGATAGGATCAGACCCAAATTTAGTAGAAGATATTGTAAAAAATATAAAAAAAACAGTAAATATCCCTGTTTTTGTAAAAATATCTCCTAACTTAACCGATATTGTTAAAATTGCAATGGCAGCTGAAAAAGGAAATGCAGATGCTATTGTTGCAATTAATACAGTGAAAGCTATGAAAATCGATATAGATATTAAAAAACCTGTTTTATCAAATAAAATAGGAGGTTATTCAGGCCCTGCAATTAAACCAATTGGAATAAGATGTGTATATGAAATATTTGAAAATACAAATATTCCTATAATTGGCTGCGGTGGTATAAGCAATGGTGAGGATGCCATCGAATATATTATGGCAGGTGCATCAGCAGTACAAATTGGATCAGCAGTGTATTATAGAGAAATAGATGTATTTAATAAAATAAATTCAGAAATAAAAACTTGGATGAAAAAAAATAACTACAAAAATCTAAATGAAATAATTGGAGTTGCTCATCAATGAATTATCCAACTATCACAGAGATTATTGATACAAAAAAAGAAAACGATACAATAAAAACAATAAAATTCAAACATAAAGAAAAAATCATTTCAGGTCAATTTTATATGATATGGATACCCAGTGTTGATGAAATACCTATGAGTGTTTCTTACATTGAAGAAGAAATAAAAGGCATAACCTTTAGAATAGTTGGTGAGGCAACAAAAGCCTTGTTCAAACTTAAAAAAGGAGATAAAATAGGAATAAGAGGGCCATATGGAAATGGTTTTAAAATAAATGGCAAAAAAGCACTATTTATAGCTGGTGGGACAGGTATTGCTATGATAGCACCAGCTGTAGAATCAGCAATAAAAAATAATATTAAAACAAAAGTGATAATTGGAGCAAAAACAAAAAAAGAATTATTCTTTGAAAAAAGACTTAAAAATCTAAAAACTGATTGTTTTATCTGTACAGATGATGGAAGCTGTGGAGAAAAGGGATTTACTACAGATATCCTTAAAAAAATAATCAAAAATGAAGATTTCTCGGGAATTTATATTTGTGGCCCAGAGATTATGATGAAAAAAATAATTGAAACCCATACTAATATACCTATTCAGGCAAGTCTTGAACGATATATGAAATGTGGATTTGGTATATGTGGACAATGTACAATTGGCAATGGACTTCGTGTTTGTAAAGAAGGCCCAATATTTGATGGAAAAACTCTTAGAAAAATAGACGATTTTGGAAAATATAAAAAGGATTGTTCAGGGAAAAAAATACCAATATAAAAATTATTTTTTGATGTGTTAAAATGACTGTTTATAATGATGAAATAAATGTTAAAACAAAAGGTGAAGTAGATATAATCGATATTACTGATGAAATTCAAAAAAAAGCAGATAAATCAAAAATAAAAAATGGTATAATATGTGTTTTCAATCCAGGCTCAACAGGTACTCTTACAACAATTGAATACGAACCAGGTTTAAAAAAAGATTTTCCAAGAGCTCTTGAAAAAATCGCTCCAAAAAATGAATATTACAACCATCATGAAACATGGCATGATGACAATGGACATTCTCATGTTAGAGCAAGTCTAATGGGCCCAAGTGTGACTCTTCCTTTAATAAAAGGAAAGGTTGTTCATGGTACATGGCAACAGATTGTTTTTGTAGAACTTGACACAAGTAAAAGAAACAGAAATATTATTATTCAGATCGTTGGAGAATAAATCTACCATTTATTATAATGGATTCTATCTTCATTGTATCTGTCAACTTCATTTTGTTCTTTGGTTGTAAAACCTAATGCTACAATGGAAAACGGAATTACAGATTCAGGTAAGGAAAATATCTTTTTGAGTTCTTTTATTCTATTTTCCTGAGGATATATTCCAATCCAGCAGCCTCCAAGTCCAAGAGCTCTAGCGGAAAGAAGCATGTTTTCAGTTGCCGCACTACAGTCAATAGGCCAATAGTTTTTAATTTTCTCAAGTTTTTTATCTGAGCAAACAAGTATCGCTTTTTTTGCCTCTGTGATAAACTTTGCTCTCTCATGGAAACCGGGGACCTTATCAAGAATACTTTGATCATCAATCACTATGAAATGCCAAGGTTGTTGATTAGCAGCAGAGGGAGCAGAAAAACCTGCTTTCAAAATTTTCTTAATTAAATCATCAGGAATCTCTTCTTCAGTGTAATCTCTAATGCTTCTTCTTTTATAAATCGCGTCTAAAGCATCCATAATGAGGCTAAAAAGAATAAGATTATTTTAAGATTTTGGAAAAGTAAAATTTGTATACTATTTAACAAAATTAAATACTAATTGACTTGGATTTACCCCACCATATTGAATTTTAAGATCAAATAAAAAAGAAGAAGACTCAATAACTATTTTTGCTTTTTTAAATAAAACCTTTTCTGAAATTTCCCCTCTGATAACTAGACAACTATTCACATCAAATAATGAAACGTCTTTATTCAATTGACCTTCAGAAATTTTAATATTGTCTTGGTTAAATAAGATAATTTTAACATCTTTAATTTTACACAAAAGAGGTTTTTTAATAAATAACTTACCTTCCCATTTACATTTATCTAAATAAATTGCATTTTCCAAACTATAAATTTTTTCATTTTCCTGATTTGTTTCAAGAATTTCGTTGGAAATTTTATCTTTTCTTGATTCAGGAATGTTTTTTTCTAAACTATTTTCGTCTAAAAATAAGACAAATTCTTTGGGATATAATTTTATTCTATGTTCGGTTGTTCTAATAGACTTATCACTACAGAGAGTGCAAAGAGTTATTGTATAAACTAAGGGATATTCGATTTCCATATCCTTTGAAAAATCATAATTGTAGCTGACGCTTTGTCCATTTAATTTTTTTCCATCTTGAAAATTCCATGTGTATGATAAGATATCATAATCAATATCTTCATTTTTTTCGATATTAAAATTAATATCTTCGTTGAAAAAAGCCTTTTTAGGTGCATTTATTTCTATGAAACTTTCATCTTTAATTTGTTTGACTGAACTTAATGTTTCATCATCTTTTATACAGCCGCTAAATATAACAGAAATAAACAAAATTAGCAAAATAACTGAAAAAAATTTGATTTTTTCTATTTTATTCATAAATTCCCTGCATTATATAATTTACGACAATATTAATAAATTTTTACGGAAAGGTTTATAACATAATTAAGTAAACTATTATTATAAATAAAAAAAAGCCGAAAATTAGGTTTAACAAATGATTTCAAAAAAAACCATAGTTTATCTCATAATAATTATTCAAATTTTTTCACTTACATCAGTTAATCTAGTCTTTGCTGAAGATGAACTACCAAATTGGAATAATGAATGGTCATATAGACAAGAAATACAAATACCTATTTCAACAATTTCAGTATCAGCAAAATATCAGCCTATCGACATAGCTTTTGAGTTTAAAAATCCATGTTGGGCAAGAAACGAATCAAGAAATTCCATTAGAGTATGTTGCTGGGATGGAAAAAAATGGCATGAACTAGATTCTCAGATATATGATATAGAGCGAAAAGAAGGACAAATGTTTGTACAAAAATGCGGTATAGTTTTTTTAATACCCGAGTTTGCTGATGGAAAAGAAAGATATTTTGTTTATTACGATGATAAACAAAAAGAAGATCCTAATTATTTAGATTATGTAAATATTGAGGATTCTTATTATTATTATGAGCCAATCACTGGAATCAAAGCCGAAGGGGACTACTACAAAATTACTGAAAATGGTTACTGTGTATTTGGAGTAGGGCAAAAAGGAAAAGTGTTTCATAGAAGACTTTCTCAAACAGTTGTAAAAATGAAACCAAAGGCTACAGAATTTGGCATAAGGAACTCAGATAATATTGCATCTTTCTGTTTTTCTTATCATAAAGGAAGTGAGTATGAAGATGAAATTTCTTCAGATCACGATTTAGTATCAAAACAAATTCTCGAAGACGGAAATTTAATGGTAGAATTTAAAATAATTAGTACATCACAAGGAAATAATCTTAGAACATCAAACACTTACAAATATTACTATTGCCCTACTGAAAATAAAAGAATAAATGTCCATGTCAAACATGAGGTTTTAAAAGATGATATGGTAAAAGGAATAGTAAATGTCGATGGGCGATATGGAGCAATTATCTCATATCAATCAAAAAGTGAAAAAATAGATAAAATGAGATTCGGAGAAATACTCCCTTTTTTACATGTATATAGCGAAGAAGGAAATATTCGTGAATATTTAATAAATCAAGACCCTGAGGGAAAAACCCGGGAGTGGATTATACCATATACAGACGACTGCGATCTAGGCGAAAAATCATGGTTTTCTTACGATGAAGGAAAAACAGGGAAAGCACATGCCATTATATTAAATTCCAACTCTGGAATAATCGAACCTAATGATATAGACAGGGACGGAGTACAGATGAAGGTTGCTGTAAACGAATATATGAATGCATTAGGTGCAGAAATAGATTATTTAGCAATCAATTATGGTAGAAATTCATATGAGAAAGGTGGTACACATGATCTACAAATTAGAAATGGGCTGAACGTTGAATATGATGCAGAGTTTTTTACTTCTGAAGAAGGAGGATACACCCATATTCAGGATGAAGCTGATCTATTTCATAAACTAATAGAACATAGAAAAGACTACAGTGAAGGAAAAACTATTGATGAACAAAAAATATATACTTTAACAGTTGTACCACGATTAACAGGAAGAATCCTTTCCAATCCAATTTTAGCAAATTTAAAAGATATTTCACTAACCCAAATTCGTGCTGAATTATATAAAGATGGAAAATTAATTGCAAAAGAGACAGCAGAAAAACCTTTTTTAGGACCTCCTAAAATAATATTTCCAAAACTATCGCAAGGAGACTATATTGTTAAAATTTTTAGGGACATTGGTAAAAAAACTACTTTATATATAGGTGTCGAACCTGTTAAAATAAAAAAAGATAAGGAAATAAATGTTTACTGCACATGGCCTAAGAATATTAGATTACATATCTCTAATCAACAAAAAAATCCAATAAAAGATCTAGAATTAATTTTATACAAGAACGATATAATAATAGATAGCAAGATAATTACGAATTCTACAGACACCACATTTACTGCTCCAATTAATTTATTTTATAAATACAAATTAGAGGGTTTTTACAAAGGATTTAATTTGATAAACGAGGAAATAGGTTTTTTAGATACCAAAATTAGGAAAAAAATAGAACTGTATGATTTAAAAATTAATATCTTTGATAAGTTAGGTTTTCCACCAGGGGTTGATATTAACACATACCTAACAAGTTCAAATAGTTCTAAAAACCAGATAAAACCAGATAAACATGGCTATGGGCAATATACTTTTTTAAGTTTACCTCCTGCAAAATACACTTTACATATTTCATATGGAGGTTACTCTGACTCCTTACCTATTTATCTAAAATCATCAGATAAAGAAATTGATTTAGATTTTGATGCATTATATAGATTAGATATTGGCATATTAGACTCTAGAGGAAACAAGATATCTGAAAAGAAAAATATTGAAATTTTTAGAAAAAATAAAAAAATCTCAGATTGTCTTGAGAAAAATTCACATTTTTTTATCCCACCCGGCGAGTACCAGATCCAAGTCAGATCTGATGGAGAGATAGTTGGTTTTAAAAATATAATCCTTACAAATGATAAGGATGTTAAAGTTGTAACAAAAGAAAAATCAGTTTTACCTTCACTTGTAATTCTATTAACTATTATTTTTATTTTTGAAATATCTTTCCTCTTAATTTTTAAGAAAATTAGTTTAAACACATTTTTGAAAATTATTGCCATGAGTTTGATTTTAATTTCAATTTTTCAACCATGGTGGTGTTTAGATGCATTAAACAAAGATGAAGGTATTTCAAAAGATACAGATGTTTATATTCACCCTCAGATAATGATTGAAAAAACGACTATCGATGAGGAGATACATTATGACCTTTCAACAATACCTGATATTTTTGTTGATTTCTTATATATATTACTTATTGTTTCTGTCTCTGGGTTTATCCTCATTGGCATTAGTTTTATTCCAAACATTTTCTATAAAAGAAGATTTGCAAAGGTTTTAATTGTAGCAAGCGCCATGTTTTTGTTTATTGTCTCTGTTGCTTTTATTTTTGGAATGTCAAAAATAACAGAATTCAGTCTCGGAAGTCTTATAGGTAATGGAGAGTTGAATGTTTTATTACCAACTAAAGAAAATACTCAGATGCAGGCACATTGGGGTCTAGGAACTGGTTTTTATTTATGTATCTCGGCTGCTTTGATTGGCTTTTTTGGTGGAATAATCGATATTTTGAAAAAAAGGTTTAATCTGAAAATTTTTTAATTCTTTTTACACCATTATTTTTTATGATAATATCATAAACAGGTTCTGGAACAAGTTTCTTCCAATCTTCGTCATTTTTTATTCTTCTTCTTATTTCATTTCCTGAATACTTTTTTTTGTTAAATAAAGGTGTTTCAAAAACCTTGATATTTTTATCTTCGAATAATTTCTTTGTAAAGGAGTTATTTGTACAAATAACGTCAAAATCAGAATATATATTTAGTACATGATCCACCCATTTTGGAGGATTATGAATATCAGGGATCTTAATAATTTTAAAATTTTTAATATTTTCTTTTTCAAATGTTTTTTTAATCATTTCTTCTCTTTCAGTTAAGCTGAAAGGATTATCTTTTGTATTCTTATATTGAGAAGAACCTATGCCAATGATTATTTTATCATATTTTTTAAAAATATTCTTTACAACTCTTAAATGTCCCTTATGAAAAGGCTGAAAACGACCAATAAATAAAGCTTTCATATCAAATTATAAGATATATATAAAACTTAAAAAATTTGTTATAAAAAAGAAAAAAAATTATTTGGAAGAATTAATATTTTTGGAATGAGCTGATTTGATATTCTTTTCAGATTCTAGATCTACTTTAGCTGATATCTCAGGTGGTTTTAACGCTCTAAGTTTTTTGAGTAATTCCTTTTTCCCTTTTCCTTCAAGCGCAAGATTAATTACCTCTGGAAGCGTTGAAACAGGTATCACTTCAACATCATCCTTATATTTATCCTCAATTAGAACATCCTTAAGATTTGCTCTAGGGACAAGTACTTTTTTTACACCAGCTTTTGCTGCTGCTTCAACTTTTGCTGTTGCACCACCAATAGGTAGAACAGTTCCTCGGATACTAAGTGAACCTGTCATAGCTATATCTTGCTTTACAGGTATATTTTCCATTGCTGATATTACAGCTGTAGTAACAGCAATACTAGCTGAGTCACCTTCAAGTCCCTCATATGTACCGATAAACTGAATGTGAATATCATGATTAGATATGTCTCTACCCATATATTTTTTAATTATAGC
>CAYYOO010000027.1:0-6499 GCA_964473335.1 uncultured Thermoplasmatales archaeon | reverse complement strand
GAATGTGAATATCATGATTAGATATGTCTCTACCCATATATTTTTTAATTATAGCAGAAATATTTAAAACAGATTCTTTTGCAATTTCACCTAGTTTTCCTGTTGCAATGACTTTACCTTCTGATTCAGACCCGGATGGCGTAACATCAGCAACAATAGGAAGGACAAGGCCAGAAAATTCACTCATAGATGGATCAGCTGAATGTACAGCTAGACCATTTACAATACCAATCTCGGATCCAGTTATTTTAAAAGATCTATAATCCTGGCGTCTTTCAATTGCGCGATCTACAACCTGTTGCTCTAAAGACTTTGCAATTTTCTTTGCTTCTAGAACCTCTTCAACACTAACGATTTTTTTCTCATTTTCAAAGGCAATGTCCCCTGCTGCTCTAACTAGACCACCAAGTTCACGTAGACGTAATGATAATTTACCTTTTCTACCAGCCCTTCTTTGAGCTTCATGTATTATTTCACCAACTGCCCCTTTATTAAAATGAGCTATCTTTTTGTCTTTTTTTATTTCTTGAGCTACAAAACGAATAAGTTTTCTTCTATTCTCATCATTATCATCCATGGCACTATTTAGAAATACCTCATAACCATATCCTCTAATACGAGAACGAAGCGCAGGATGCATACCTTTTAATGCATCAAGGTTTCCTGCTGAGACAAGGATGAAATCACATGGAACAGGCTCAGTTTTAACCATAGCTCCAAAACTTCTTTCAGATTGCCCAGTAACCTGAAATTTTTTTTCTTGGATAGCAGTTAATAGATGCTGCTGAGAAGGAAGACTAAGAGTATTAATTTCATCGATATATAAAACTCCCTTGTTTGCTCTATGAATTGCACCTGCTTCAACTAACTGATGAGGTGGTGTCTCTAGCCCCGCAGATTGAAAGGGATCATGACGTACATCACCAAGTAAAGCACCAGAATGTGCTGCTGTAGCATCGATAAAAGGAGGTGAATCCTCTTTGTCATGGGCAACAAGAATTTTAGGTACATTGTTCATTGTGTTGCGCTGCATAAGTGCACCTCTGGAAAAAATCAGAAAAATAAAAAAAGCTGCAATTATCCCAAGGAATAACCATTGAATTTGGATTTTTTCTAAAACTAGACCATTTTCAGTCCAAGCTGGCGCAAGCGCAGCCAAGAGAGCTATCCCAATAATAATAAATGCAAACCAAGCAATAAATGTGCTTTGTTGCTCTTTTTTCTTTTTTGCTTCAGCACGTTGGGATTTAACTATTTTTTTTCCTTTTCCACCGGGTACTACTCTAATATGAGGGGTGTTTGAATCTTCATTATTAGGATAAGCAATAATATCTTCAAGTTCTTCTTTTGGTAAAAAAGCAGTCATAGCACGAGCGACCATAGATTTACCAGTACCAGGATCACCTATTAACATAACATGACGTTTTTGTTCAGCTGCTTTTCTAACAATGTCTACAGCTTTTTCCTGACCTATCACTTGATCGAGAAGTAAATCTGGAACTTCGATATCTTTAGTAGTTTTGAAGTTCTCATTTTTAATCCATTCATCAACAGGTACCATTTCAATTTCGTCATCATTATCTTGTTTTTTTGTATCTCTTTTTTTAATCAATTGGTCCACCTTATCTCTAATAGATTTTTCTGACACATTAACACTCAATAAACTATTTTCTCATTTTTGTATATAGGAGACATATATCAAGCTTTCTTTTAAAAGTTAATGAAGCAAAGTTTAAATATTTTTCATAAATTCGGATTATTTAATATGGGGAGGAAAAAATGGAAAAAAATCTAAATGATGAGATTATGGTAAAAGTAGTAGGTATTTCTTTTATTATTGGTATCATAATTGCAATTTTAATTGGAATATATCAAGGCTGGACAATAGAACAATCCAATCTGAACAATTTTATTGAAGAGGATACACTTGGAGGATGGGTAGCATGGATTCTTGCAATAATTGGTACAATAGTTGGACTCTTAGCAATCGCAGGTAGAGGAACAATAACTAAAGAAGAAACACCTGGATACTTAATGGCGGGAATAGCTTTGATTGTAATGTATGCTGCATTTCAAGGAGCAGGTATTTCCTCAGTTGGACCATTACTTGGCTCAATGTTACATGGAATCTCAGAGACACTTGCTATATTTGTAGCACCAACAATTATAATTCTAGCGATAAAAAACATATATGTCATGGGTAAAGACGTTTAATTTTACCTTTTTTCTTACTTTTTTTTATTTTAAAAGATACCAGCCGAGTAAAAAAAGGATACCAGTTATCAATAGAATGATCCATATAATATACATGAATTTTATTCTAACTAGCCATTTAGCTTTTTTTTCAGGTGTATCAAAAAAACGACCTAGTATTGGATCATCTTCTAGATTATTCATATTTTTTACCTAATCTTCTTCAAGAAGTGCTTTTATTCTTTTTCTTCTAACAAAATCTTCTCTTTCTCTTTCTTCAAGCTGCATCTCAATATATCTTCTTGTGGATTTTAGTTTTGGAATTAAATTGTTTTCAAGGACATTTACTCTTCGTTTAGTTTTTTCAATCTCACTTGATAAAGCTTGAACACTACTTTCAAGGTCTGCTAGATCAGCTAATTTTAAAATAAGGTCTTTAAATTCTTTTTGCGCATCATCAAATTTTGCTGATGTTTCTAAAAATCCATATTTAAAACTTAGATCTTTTTTCAAGTTTGATGTATCCACCTTAGGAATTTTTACACCCATGATATTATCTTTTTCTAGATTTATCTCCCCGATATCCTCAGTTAGTTCAGAAAGTTCCTCAACTCTATCTTCACCTAAAACCATCTCAGCTTGGATAAGTGCTTCAAAAGCATGTTTCAAATCTTCATTAACTTCTTTATGTAGCTCTTTTCTTTTATCAATAATTTTAAAGAATTTTTCAACTAAAGCATCTCTTTTTTCTTCAAGGAGTTTATGTCCTTTTTCAGCTAGAGACAATTTTTTTCGAATTTCAAGTAGTGCCATTCGAGTGGGTTTGACCCCTTCCATTACTTGCTCAGCCATATTTATTTCTCTTCAGCTTCTTCTTTTTTTTCTAAATAATATTTTTCAATATATTTTTCATCGATTTTTTTGAGTTCAGCTTTTGGTAAATCAGATAGTAAATCCCAGCCTATACTAAGTGTTTTTTCAATACTTCGATTTTCATTTCTATCTTGCTTGACAAAATTTTCTTCAAACTTTTGAGCAAAATCCAAATATTTTCTGTCACGCTCTGATAATGCATCTTCACCAACAATTGCAACAAGATCTCTTAAGTCAATGCCTTCAGCATATGCTGCATAAAGCTGATTACTGACACCTGCATGATCTTCACGCGTCCTATCTTTACCAATACCTCTATCCATTAGTCTTGAAAGGGATGGAAGAACAGCTACCGGTGGATAAATATCTTTTTTATCAAGACTTCGTTCAAGAACAATTTGCCCCTCAGTAATATAACCAGTAAGATCTGGAATGGGATGAGTGATATCATCATCTGGCATTGATAGCATCGGAATTTGAGTGATTGAACCTTTTTTACCTGAAATTCGTCCTGCTCTTTCATAGATCATAGCTAGATCAGTATACATGTAACCTGGATAACCACGCCGCCCTGGTACTTCTTCACGGGCTGCAGCTATCTCACGTAATGCTTCAGCATAATTTGTTAAATCGGTTAAAATTACAAGAACCTGCATATCAAGATCAAAAGCAAGGTATTCAGCACAAGTAAGAGCCATACGAGGTAAAATAATTCTTTCAATAGTTGGATCATCAGCTAGATTTAGAAACATAACAGTACGCTCAAGGGCTCCAGTATTTTCAAAATCACGGATAAATAGATTAGCTTCTTCAAAGGTAATTCCCATAGCGCAAAAAACAACTGCAAATTTTTCTTTTTTACCAAGAACCTTTGCTTGCCTTGCAATTTGGGCGGCTAGTTCATTGTGTGGCAACCCGGATCCAGAGAAAATAGGTAGTTTCTGACCACGAACTAGAGTATTTAAACCATCAATTGTAGAAACTCCAGTTTGAATGAATTCACGCGGATACTCACGAGAATAAGGATTAATAGGATTTCCATTAATGTCTCGTCTTTCATCTGGAATAATCTGAGGTGCATCATCAATTGGATTGGCTGTACCATCAAAAACTCGGCCCAACATGTTTTTGCTGACACCTAGTTTCATTGTTTCACCGATGAAACGAGCTGAGGTTTTATCAGTATCAAGACCCTTTGTTCCTTCAAAAACTTGAACTACTGCCTTATCTAGGAATGCTTCAAGGACTTGCCCGGTTCTTTCTTCCCCTTCAGGTGTTTTAATTTTTACAACTTCATTATAAGCTACATCTTCAATTCCTTCAACAATCATAAGAGGGCCTGCGACTTCAGATACAGTTGTATATTCGATTTCTTTTTTACCCATCTATTTCACCTCTTTAATTAAAGAAGAGATTTCTTTATCAAGATCATCTTCGATTTTTTTGAATCTTTTTTCAAATTCTTCATTAGGAATAGTCTTCAAACGAGCTATGTTTTCACGAGCTTTCATAGAAATTATATCATCAATATGAACGCCTTTCGAGATTGCTTTTCTTGTTTCATCACTATATTTTAGCATGAGTTTAAGCATCATGTATTGTTTTTCACTAGGACAATATGTATCAACCTCATGAAAAGCACTCTGCTGCAGGAAATCCTCTCTGATGATTTTTGAACTTTCAAGAGTGCTTCTTTCTTTTGGAGGTAGTGCATCAGGACCAACTAGTTTTACAATTTCTTGAAGTTCTGATTCTTTTTGAAGTAAAGCTACAGCTTTGTTCCTAAGTGCTAGCCAACTATCACCAATGTTTTTATTCCACCAATTCTTTATTTCGTTTAAGTAAAGTGAATAAGATTTTAGCCAGTTAATAGAAGGAAAATGACGTCTGTCAGCTAGATCTGAATCTAGAGCCCAAAAAACTTTTACAATCCTTAATGTGTTTTGTGCAACAGGTTCAGAGAAATCCCCACCTGGAGGTGATACCGCACCCATTACTGAAACTGATCCTTCTTTGTCTTTTGAACCAAGAAGTTTAGCACGTCCCGCTCTTTCATAGAATTCAGCAAGACGACTAGCTAGATAAGCAGGATAACCTTCTTCGCCAGGCATTTCTTCTAATCTACCAGAAATTTCACGCATTGCTTCAGCAAGTCTACTAGTACTATCGGCCATTAATGCTACATCATAGCCCATATCACGATAATATTCAGCTATTGTAATTGCAGTATAAACACTTGCATCTCTTGCTGCTACTGGCATATTTGATGTATTTGCAATTAATACAGTTCTCTCCATAAGTGGTTTACCTGTTTTTGGATCTTTTAATTCTGGAAATTCACGTAGAACATCTGTCATTTCATTTCCACGTTCCCCACATCCTACATACACAACGACTTGAGCATCACTCCATTTAGCTAGTTGATGTAGACACACAGTTTTTCCAGTTCCAAAACCACCAGGAATAGCAGCTGTACCACCTTTAGCTATTGGGAAAAATGTATCAATAACACGTTGACCAGTGATAAGTGGAAGAGTCGGATCTTGTTTTTTATTTACGGGTCTTGGCTTTCTTACTGGCCATTTTTGTTTCATCTGTAACTTTATTTCACGTCCCTCACCAGTTTTAATTGTTGCAATATCATCTTCAATTGTATATTTACCAGATTTAACAATAGATTTGATTTTACCTGAAACATTTGGAGGAATAATCACTCTATGAGTAATAATTGATGTTTCTTTTACTTCACCAAGGACATCACAAGGCTTTACAGTGTCACCTTTTTTAAGTTTAGCTTTAAAATCCCATTTTTTTTCTTGACTCAAAGCAGGTACTTCAACTCCTCTCTCAATAAAATCACCTGTTTTATCTTTGACATCAGGCAGTGGTCTTTGAATACCATCATAAATATTTGTAATGAGACCTGGTCCAAGTTCAACTGATAATGGTTCACCAGTTGAAACTACTTCTTCACCAGGTTTAAGTCCGTTTGTATCTTCGTAGACCTGTATGATAGCATTGTCATTTTCAAGTCTAATTATTTCACCTATGAGGTTTTCTTTTCCGACACGTACAACATCATACATTTTAGCCCCACGCATACCATCTGCTTCAATAACAGGGCCTGAGATTCGAACGATTTTTCCTTTGCCTTTTTTAACCATAATCTTTTTCCTCCAAAATTATCTTCATTTATTTATTTCAATACCCACTGCTTTTTTAATCAAATGTGAAACATAATCAATATGATCTTTTTTATGCCCAGTTTTATCTGGGATTTCAACTACTATTGGAACTGAATTTCTAATCCTAAAATCTTTAAGATATTTACCTAAATCTTGAGCTATTTTTTCAGTTATTAATAAAATTGCAATATCATCTTCATTTTTTATCTTATTAAAGATGCTTAAAAGATTTTTATCTGTAGTATATA
>CAYYOO010000026.1:0-19897 GCA_964473335.1 uncultured Thermoplasmatales archaeon | reverse complement strand
ATAAGTTATATGAATGAACAGGGTTTTTTCCATAACCTAAGGTTCCATCACCAAAGTCCCAAGTATAGTTTTCTATTCCATCGCCTGTTGTTGCATCTGGATCGATACTGTCTGATCCATCAAATGTAATGTTTTCAAAGGTTAATGCTTCATATGGACCATTTGCATCAGCTGAGGGTTGTTGGTTTCCACCCGATGAATCAGTAATTGTAGCAGTAGTACTATCGGTATCACTATCTGTACCATCACTAACTGTTAGATTAACTGTAAAAGTTCCAGCCGAATCATATGTATGAGTTACAGTTTCACCTGTACCGGTCTCACCGTCACCAAAGTCCCATGTATATGTTAAAGAATCATCATCTGAGTCAGAGCTATCTGATCCATCAAACGAAACAGATGAGGCAACAGTACCACTATAAGGCCCCCCTGCATCAGCAACAGGCGCTGAATTAGTAGTGCCATCACCAGTATAGCCATTAGTGCCATCATTTGTTCCATCATTAGGGTTAGATCTTACCGTAAAACTAGAAGAATAATTATCAAGCATCACGTTTCCATCTTCATCTGTTGCATTCCAACCAATCGTAACTGTATAAGTTTCTGAATAATCAAGATTTGATGAAGGAGTTATAGTAATGGTTCTATTACTGTTTGACCAATCATAGTCACCAGATTCTGAAAAAGTTAAATTATCTTCAACTGTTGTTCGATTCATAGATCTGGAGAAAGTAATAACAATATCAACTGATCTAGAAACACCAGTGCTACCATCAGTTGGATTCACTGAAGAAACCTCTGGATTATTAACCAATGGCTTTGTGTCATTGTTTGAACCTATTGAGTAATTTGTATCTCCTATACCATCATGATTAGTATCATAACCTAGATAATCATCCCAGTAATTTCCAGCCAGATATGGACCATTTACGATATTTGTACCAAGTGTCTTTGAAATGTTCCAGGTGTTATCTTGATTAGTATATGAATTACCATTTACATTACCTGAAAAGTTGTTGTTATAGATGAGATTACTAGAAGAATCACTCAAACCTAGACCATAATTTAAATTGCTGTAAATGTGATTTGATGTAATGTTATTATTAGAAGAACCTGAAAGTTTGATGCCTTCTAAATGGTTATTGTAAATATTGTTACTAGTTATGTTGTTTCCATTCGAATTGTGAAAGCGAATGCCGTGACCATTTGTTGAATTGTTGATTTGATTTGAAATAATTATGTTACCATTAGTCGAGTTGTCTAAGAAAATAGCTGACCAGTAGCTATCATAAACATCGTTGTTAAAAACTATGTTATCTTCTGAATAATTCAACTTAATTAAACTACATTGATTTGAGTTATCTCTGAAAACAGTATTTGTGGATACATTGTTGTTTGAAGATGATTCTAAATCAATACCTATAGAACTAAAGTTATAAATTGTGTTATCAAAAATTAAATTATTATCAGAAAACTCAAATCTTATCCCCTGATCATTATCATAAATTTCATTGGAAGATATATTGTTGTTATTGTTTGAACTTTGCAGATCTACGCCCTGCCAACGATTGGTAAATATGGCATTATCATAAATTGAGTTACCGACAGATGATTCCAATTTTATTCCTAAATTGCTGTTGTTATAAATAGTATCAAATGAAATATTATTGTAATTTGAATTAGTTACATATATACCTCGGGTTGAGTTAAAGATTTGACTAGAAATAACCTTATTACTATCTGAATAATCCAAGGTGATACCATCAGAATTGTTATATATCTGATTTGAGCCGGTTATATTATTATTATCTGAATATTGCAAATATATGCCATAGTTATTATAAGATATATTATTTGAAGAAATATTGCTGTATTCAGTGTATAATAGATATAATCCCCAACCACTACTGGCATCAGATGAAATATCACAGCTAGAAATATTAATGTTATCTGAGTATAAGAGTTGTACTGGTCTAATTAAAGAATTTTCTAGAGTCATATTTCTTATTTCAAAATTAGAACAATTTGCTAATATTATTTGTCCTGCAGGTGTATTTTCATCAAAAATGCCGCCGGTATTATTGTTTTTATAATAAAGAAGTGATTCGCCATTAACAGTATTATCTTCTACCGTATGAATGTAATACGATTGCACAGGTGAATCTGTATAGTCAAATAAAACACCATCATTGAAAAAAGTATTATCTGATATATTGTTATCAACTGAATTATAAACAATTAACCCAGAAAGTGAATTATTACATATGTAATTACCAGTGACATTATTATAATTTGAACTAAAGAGAACCACAGCTGTACCTGACGGACCTCCTACTGCATTAACAGTCTGGTTGATTTCATTATTTTGAATATTAGAATAAGTGGTATTAACAAGATATATGCCATAAAACAGGTTGCTAGACACATTACATAGCGATATATCAGATCCTGTTAGATTAATTCCATATATACCAGCTATAGAGTTATTAATTTTTACATTATCTAATGTTATATTTTGGATTATATCTAGGGAACTATTATAGATAAAAATACCTGATGCAATATATCCATTTGGAACAAAATTTGTACAGTTAGTAATAGTAAGATCTTGTATGGTAACATTACTTACGGTTATAACTGTTCCATTGTTACCTTGGCCATCCAAAACAACTGATGAATTAGAATCAAGTGTTAGACTCTTATTTATAAACACATTTTCAGAATAAGTTCCATCCCAAACATAAACTATACCGCCAGTATCAACATTATCTATACCTTCTTGAATTGTTTGAAAGTGTGTTCCATTATACCAAGAAGGATCTTGGTCATCATCGACATATACTATAGGACCTCCATTATCAGTATCATTGACCTCAATAGATCCTTGCGTTTGATTCCAATTGTTGCTAGTGTCATTAGCTGATATATTATAATAAAGATAGTCTGCTGTTGTTGGAATAAGCGAGATATTATACCAATACTTTTCTGTAACTGAGCTGTAGTTCATGGTATGGTTTTCCCAAGAGCCAGAAATATTAGTATTTAAGTAAACATTTGATAGAGCTATATTGTCTGTTACATTTACTGTAAAATTGTAGGATTCACCTGTTTCTGGGTTAGTTGAAGTGATATCTGAGAATTCTGGTGGATTGTTATCTAGAACACTTACGTTATATTGTGAGTTATTTGAATTTCCTGATGTGTCATTAACATATATTGTATAATACAAATTGGAAACACTATTAAGATCTAAAGCAGGGATTGTATACTCAAAGAAGAATCCATTAGAATTATCCCCCGTTTTAAAATCCATACTAAGATTATCTCCAGAAAGAGTTCCATGGGACCAAGTGACATTGACGGTTAATTCTTCACCAGGATCAACATATTCTCCAATAGTAACATTTACTGTGAATGGATCACCAGTGTAACCCAAAATTGACGAGTTATTTGTTATTCGTGGAGTATCATTTATATCTAAGTTTAACTCAGTACTTTCAGCATTTTCAAAGATAGAGGTTTGAGTTGTATTAATACCTCCAACATAAAAATATATAGTTTTACCGCCATTATCGCCATCAAGATCATTAAGTTGAAAAGTTGAATAAGACCCATATGTACCATTTACAACAGTAGTTGTATAATTCTCATCATCCACCATCGCCCTAATAATGATCCCATCGGATATATTTTTATTAGATACTAAGTCTTTTACCGTTCCAAAGAACTGATGAGCAGGTAATTCTGCAGGATCTGCAGTTACACAAAAATTAGTGCACAATAAAAAGGTAAATATTACTATTGATGTTAACAGCATCCTTCTAACTATTTTTTTCTGTTTCAAATATTTCTCCTCCTGTATATTATTAAAGCTATGACTACTATAATTGCAAATGCTAATATTACACCATAAACAAATAAAGGTGTAGAATTATTTTCTTTTTCTTTATATATATTAGCCGTTCCACTTGCTAGATCATATATAAAATCAAATTCCCCATCTCCATCTATGTCAATTTTATATCTTGTATTTCCCACATGAATAACTGATGTAGAGACATTGCTACTACTATTGTAAAAAACGTCATAAACTCCATTTTTATCTACATCTACTAAAAAACCACCTGTAATACACTTACTAATATTTTTTGTGTCAGTACTGTCCTTAGTATCGGACCCGATTTCGTCTTCAACTTTATCAAAAAGTCCATCATTGTCATCATCTAAGTCGAAATTGTCGGGGATCCTATCTCCATCATTGTCTAGAGGGTAATCACTTGAATTTGTCTCGTTGGTATGGTATTTTTGTTCTTCTTCATTGCTCCATCCATCTCCATCTGAGTCTAATGTAATCGCGACTTTAGTTGTGGTAGTGTCAGTTAACCCCTCATCATCAGTCACCGTTAATGATATATTAAAGATTCCAGAGTTATTATAGGTATAAGTGATTTGTTCACCAAAAAGCTTTATATTATTAGGTTCTAAATCCCAAGTATAATTAACAATTTTTCCATCATAATCATAGCTATTTGTGGCTCCCATATTAATAATATCAAATGTTAACCCAGCGTATGGCCCATCAGTCTGTGCAATCGGTGGTTGATTTTCTTCGGATGTTCGAGTAATTATTGCGTTAGTAGTATCAGCATCAGAGGCAGTCCCATCATTTACAACTAGAGTAACATCGTAGTTTCCTATAGTTCTATATTCATGTAATGGAGACATATCTGTTGAAGTAGTTCCATCACCGAAGTCCCATTCATATGTAAGTTGATCATCATCTGGATCTGAACTACCTGATCCATTAAATTGTATAGACTGATTTACAATACCGTAATAAGGTCCTTTTGCAACTGCTACCGGCAGGTTATTAAAAGAACCTCCAGGAGGTGATGAACCGCCTGAACCTGGATTATAGTCATCGTCATCGTCATCAGAACCAATATCTATAGTCAGATTTAACTCAGTGCTTCCACCATTTTCAAAAATGGAAGTCTGATCTGTATTAATACCTCCAACATAAAAATATATAGTTTTACCGCCATTATCGCCATCAAGATCATTAAGTTGAAAAGTTGAATAAGACCCATATGTACCATTTACAACAGTAGTTGTATAATTCTCATCATCCACCATTGCCGTTACATTATTACCATTAGGAACATCATCGCCATTATTGTAACGTACAGTACCATAGAAATTATGAGGCATCTGCGGTGGTGATGAAACAGATATTACCGATGGAAAAGACAAAATAAAGATTGTAAAGACAAGAATAGAAGTCGTTTTTACTTTAATTTTAGTCTTTTTCATAGGTTCTATATTCCCCCTAACTAAATAACTAAATAAAATTATAAATTGAGAGTTAGATTGAGGGGAAAACCCTCCCAATCTATTTTATCGCTTATTTTTATTTTCAACATACCGGCGAACCACGAGACTGCGCATATTCCACATGAGTTCTAGTATCTCCAGAAGGTCTTTTTACCCAGAACCAATATCCTTCTCCAGGAACCAAGTTACTGACAGGCGAAACATCTTGACTTATTATACTACCAATAAACTCAGAATCAATATCAGAGAACGCACCACCAGTATCAGCGGATTGTTCATATTCATTCCAGTGTCCTATAAGATTCCAGCCACTTGTGGTAAGATTAATACTACCTGGCCAGTACATATCATTACCATTTGGATTGCTATTTACTACGTGAATTTGGTTATAGTTTCCAGTTAAATTATCCGCAGATGTCATTTCTATCCAATATCCTCTTCCCTGCTGAATAGAGGTTAGACTACTAGCTGCTAATGGGTTAGGATTATAAGATGTCCATATATCATCTGCTGTTGCACCATCTGGATCATAACTCCAAACAATATCATAGTTTCCTGAAATGGAATTTAATAGAGTGCCAATATCTGTTCCTGAAGGAATGTAGGCAGGAAAAGAAATAAGATTCCATCCAACATCTAAGCTTATTCTGTATGTATATATTTTTTTTGTACCCGAAGTAATTGTATTACCTGCAAAATCTGATATACTTCCATCAACACCTACAGTTGGTGAATCTCCAGTTAATATTACATCATCAAGTTGTATTGTTACTAAATTTCCACTTTCAGATTGTATTGATTGAGTATCAATATTTATCTCACTTATATTAAAATCAGTATATTCAGTGGTGTCCGTATCAATATCTTCACTGAAATATACATCTATATATGAATTCGACGAGCCGTCATTATCAGAATCAAGCACTGCATAATTCAAGGTTGGAGCCGTATTATCAGCAAGTATCGTATCACTTTCAGTATTGTTATAGTTACCAAACTCATCAGTTACATTAATTGTCACAGTAACTGTACCATCACCACTACCTGAAACCGTATGTTCCCACCAAGCATGTGTATCATTATGAGCCGTTGCATTAGTAGAACTATCTCCACCAAGAGCACTTAAATCAGCCTTAAAGAGACTGTTTGCACTGCTTGAATCAAGTGTTGCATCTGAATAAGTAATAGTTACATTTACTGTATCTGTATTTTTTACATATGTTGTACTACCAATTGTAGTATCATTAATCAATACAGAAGTAACAAGAGGATCTCCTTCATCAAAAGTAAATGAGTCATTTACCGTTGATCCAACATTTGTTAAATTATCTGTTGATTTTGCATAGACTCTATATTGATTTCCATCTACCCAGGTAATTCCACTAGTGTCAAGTGTCCAAGTGCTGTATCCTGTTGTACTATTCCAGTTATCAGCATCTGTCCAAGCACTACCAGTCCAGTTTGTATTATCTGTCATATTAAAGATTTTAACTTCAGTCTTGTTTATTCCAACACCAGTACCATCATTTGAAGTACCAGTAACCTCAGTTAAAGAGGTTACATAATCAGAAATACCGTCAATTGTTGCTGTTGGTCCTGAATTATCTACCTTCTTGATGCTACTTGTATTACTTGTGGCAGATAGAGAAACGTTGTCAGTTGCTGTAATTGAAACAGAGATTGTACCATTATTATTTGCAGGCATTGTTAAATTATAATACCATTCAAGATTACTTGTTTTATTCATATCTTGGCTTGTAAAATCAGAACCAGCCTCAGCATAATCAACTGATATTTTAACAGGTTCAGTTATACCAGATCCAGATTCAGTGAAGTTTGCATAAACCTTCAACAAATCATTTTCTTTGAAATAGGTAGCAGTTTTATTATACTGAATTTGGCAAACTGGAGCAGTGTTATCAATCGTTTTTGTTGAATTAGTTCCAGAGACAGATTGAGATACATTATCAGATGCATTCACATATACAGTTACATCACAGTTTTCACCACTCTGTACATGCCAGTCAAAGTAATAATGTGTACTATCATCTTTTATCATACTTTCACTAGAATTCAACCATGTAGTGCCACCCGTAACATTTGCAATAGACAATTCAACTGTAGATTCATCTATACCAGATCCATCTTCAGTAAAGTTAGCAAATACTCTTACAACATCACCATTTGTAACATAAGTTGATTCAGTCATTTCAATATCAACAGTTGGAGCTGTTGTATCAAGTCTGAATGTTTTACTATCCTCTGTACTAGTCAATGTTGCATTATCTACTGTTGTAGCACTTATGATATAAGATTTTCCATTCTGCCAAGTAACACTTGATGCACCAGTATAATTCCAAGTTGTATATCCATCTTCTAACGTAGCAGAACTAGACCAGTTTTTGCCAGTTGCCCAACCGGCATCTGCCCCAGAGAAATTCCAGTATTTACCAGCGGTCACATTATAGACAGTAATATTTACTTCTTTTACACCCGATGGTCCACCATCGTTACAATCACCAGAAATATAACTCACACTAGAATAATAATCATTATCAACAATGCTTGTAATATTTACAAATGGATCAGTTCCATCATACCCACAAATTGCATCCTCACCTGTAACAGACTCTGTGTTTGATGCATTATCTGTTGCAACAGTTCTAAATTTATAGAAACCCTCGCCACTTGGAAAATCAAATGTCCAAGCAGTAGGATTGTGTGGTGTATCATCTCCATCACTGAAATTAGTCCATGCACTCCAACCACTTGAGTTATCTGATGAATAATTATAGTAAAGAGTAACATTATATAGACCGCTACCAGTATCAGAAGCTGTAAAGTTAACCATTTGTGTGCCTGTGGTATTCCAATATGGAGAAATTGCCGTAACTGAGGATTCAAGATCATCAGTATCCATATAAAATGTGTTTGTATCTTTACTACCGACATTTAATGCATTATCAGTAGCTGATGCATTTATTGTATAATTTGTTCCATTCTTCCAGCTTGGAAGATCATCATAGTACCAATTTGAAGTTCCAGTGGCAGTTAAATTAGTTTCAGCAACAACCCAGCTATCACTATCTCCATCCCAGTACTCACCATCAGTTGCATTATATATTGTCACATTTATCCTTAAAAGACCTGACCAGTCAGTATCTGAAGCTGTACCTGTAATATTTGCAAGTGAATTATTATACCATTTGGCATCATCGGGTTCATCAATAGTTGTAGTGGGGTCCTCCGTATCATAGTTAAATGAAGATGTAGCTGCAGTTAAATTCCAATTACCTGCAGTGTCTTTTGCACTAACATTAATTGTATAGTTTGTACCAGTTGTCCAAGTTGGAAATGCACTGGTATTTTCATACCACCAATTAATTGTTGATGTCCCGCTTGTTTTATTAGCACTTAAGTTAGCACTTGATGCCTGCCATCCAGCACCATTGAAATAAGTTCCATCTGATGAGTTATATATAGTTAAGTTTACAAGAGTTACAAATTGAGGATCATAAGCTGTACCTGTAATATTTGTAATTTGACTATTGTAATAGCCCTCATCCTGTGGAACATTAATTACAGCTGTTGGATCTACAGCATCATACCCACAAATGATATCGCTTTCCTCTGCACCCTTTGTTTCAGAATTTCCCACGTTATCAACAGCAAGTGTCCTAAATTCATAGTACCCACTTGCATTCGGGAAGTCAAAACTCCATGTAACAGGAGAATTAGGTGTTGTATCTGGATTACTATCATTCGTCCAAACAGTCCAAGATGAAAAAGTATCATTATCAGATG
The DNA here is from genome assembly GCA_964473335.1 of uncultured Thermoplasmatales archaeon. GTDB lineage: Archaea > Thermoplasmatota > E2 > DHVEG-1 > DHVEG-1 > CAYZTD01. Next base: position 10,759 of record CAYYOO010000026.1, on the reverse strand, counting down.
AGTTCCTATAGTACAAAGTTACCTGATCTAACCCACTTCCGTAATCAGTAGCAGTATATGTTAACGAAAGAGGCGAAGTAGTTTGCCAATATGTATCAATAGAACTAACATTAGAAGTAATTCCATCTGTGTCATATGTAAAATTGTTAGAGTCTCCCAAGCCAGAAATTGAAACGTTATCTGTAGCAGTAGCATTTACGACATAAGTTGTACCATTCTCCCAAGTAATAGCAGGGTCAGGTGTAATTGTCCAAGTTGTATATCCATCTTCTAACGTAGCAGAACTAGACCAGTTTTTGCCAGTTGCCCAACCGGCATCTGCCCCAGAGAAATTCCAATATTTACCTGAAGAAGTATTATAAGCTGTAATATTAACTGTAGATATTCCAGAACCTGGTCCATCAGTACAAGTACCATTTATAGTGGTTAAAGTTTTGTAATAATTTGTATGAACAGGAACTCCAATAGTTGCACTAGGAGGACTGTTATCTATAGATTTAGAGTTATCAGTAGTTGAAGCCAAATCATTACTAGCGTTATCTTTAGCTGTTATTGTTACAGTAAAAATACCATTATGTTCTGAACCTGAAGGAATAGTCCAATTCCAAAAATAGTTAGTAAAATTTGTTTTGTTCATATTTGTCTCAGAAAGAGTCTCTCCATTACTTGTGTCTATTGTAATATTAACAGTCGAATTATCCATACCTGAACCTGTTTCAGTAAAATTAGCAAAAATTTTTATTTTTGTACCGCTAGTAAAAAATGATGCAGATCTATTATATTCTACACCTGTACAAACAGGACCAGTATTATCGATTGTGAAAGTGGCATTGGAAATATCATATGCAGAGTTACTAGCATTATCAGTAGCAGTAATATTGACCTTGTAATTTGTACCATCTGCAGGTCCACTTGTTGTATCCCAATTATAGGTACCATTATTTTCAAGTCCGCTTGCTATAAGATTCCAATTGCTTCCACCATCATCACTATAGTACAAAGCAATCGGAGTTGAGTTAAAGTGGCTATCAGTAATTTCTGTATGATTCCAAGTAATCTCTTGAGTTCCAGACCACTGTTCCCCTCCATCAGGAGCGGTTAGAGCATTACTAGGAACTACAGGACTTTGAGTATCTGATGTTAAAGTAGCTGTTCTTGTACCTGATACTGTCGCATCAGTGTTTTTAACTTGAACAGTTGTAATGTTTGCTGTTATAACTTCATTATCTGAGATAGTTGCCGAAGTTTTGATTACGACGTAAAAGGTATATGTAGTGTCCACAAAATCAAAACGGTTATCCCCTCCACTTAGCAAAGTTATTTTAGCTATACTACCATCCCATTGAGCAGTTTGCTCTGGAAGATTACTGTCATTAACAGTATTAAATACTCTATCACCATTTGGATTGTTATGATCCATCCAAATAGTGACACCCGAATTCGTTCCATTTTCTTTGTTTATAGGTAAGAAATCGTTAGTAGAAAAAGTCGCACCTGTAAAGTTTATAAAAACCTTATCAAGAAAGACACCGGTTTCATCTGACTGAACAGATAATTTCATAATAGCTGTTGAAGAACTACTAGAGTCAATATAATTTGGCGAAATATCTGAACAACTGCACGTTTTTTCAGCACTTACACTTGGAAATACAACCAACATTGCTAAAATCAAAATTATTGTTATCAATAGCGTCAAAATTTTATTTTTAGGTTTAATATTCATTTTATACTTCACCACCACATAAATTCACAATATATTCTATCTTATAATCGACAAGACCTCTCTCATCTCACCCTTTTATTTTTATTTAATAATTGAAATATCAAAACAGTTCTCCCTTTATAAAAATTGTTATAATTTTAAGTCAGAATTAAAGTTATATAGAGCATTCTTTAAATGCTATTTAGATGAAATGTGAAATTAATCTATCAAATTTGATTTTATTTGTATATATAAATTTGAGATGTAAATCAATCTCTTTAATCCTGACTAGATTTCATCTCATGCTTTGCTGCATGTTCTAATTCAAGTGTTTCCTGTTTTACTATTTCAAGCATACCGACAACAGATACTATACCAATTTTACTAAAATATTTTCTGCAACTATTCATTAATTCTCTATGAAGTTCTGCTTCAAAAATTCTTTTATCTGTAACTGATCCTTCCATATGATTTATCTCCAGTTATTCGCTATAAGTAATCAGAACAAGCTTAATAAAATATTTCAAAAAATTAAATAGCAAAGTTTTTTATTTTTGGATTGTGAAAAATATAAAAATAGCTGAAATCTATGAAATATTAGAAAAAAAATTTGGTAATCTAAATTGGTGGCCAATTGACAATATATATCATAAAAAAAACTCAACAGATCAAAGATTTGAAATAATAATTGGTGCAATTCTAACTCAAAACACAGCATGGTCAAATGTAGAAAAAGCACTAAAAAATCTAAAAGAAAAAAACAAACTAGACATTAGATCAATTCTAGAAATTCAAGATGATGAACTAAAAAAACTCATAAGACCCTCTGGCTTTTTTAACCAGAAATCTAAAAGATTAAAAAATATTTCAAGGTTTTTTTCTGAAAACTATAACTCAAACTTGGATCTATTTTTTAAAAAAGATACAAAAAAAATCAGAAAAGAACTTTTAGAAATAAATGGAATTGGCAAAGAAACAGCTGACTCAATTCTTTTATACGCAGGAAAAAAACCTATCTTTGTTGTTGATTTATATACCAAAAGATTATGTAAAAGACTTCCGATAAAAATAGAAAACTCATATGACCCGGTTCAGAAATATTTTGAAAAGAAATTAAAAAAAAAATATGAAAAAAAAGAACTTTTTAAAGTCTATAATCAAATGCATGCATTGATAGTAGAACTTTCAAAAAAATACTGTAAAAAAACACCTATTTGTAAGAATTGTCCACTAAACAAACACTGTCAAAAAAGAAAAATAAAATTATTTTAGGATCTCTTGAACTTTTTTACCGACAACCTCAGCAGGAATATCAGGTAGTGAAATAAACTGAGTGGTACCAAGATGGCCCTTACCTGATTCCTTTAGATAGATAAAACCAGCATTCTCAACTTCTTTTAAGTAATTCCAAAACATAGTGTGAGACCTTGGTTTTTCATTGTACTCTTCGCAAGTTACTTTATATGTTTTTTCAGCATCGCCAGTACTAGTATATGCAGTATTTTCTTTTTTTAGTCTTTTTGCAATCGAATAAAGAGTGAAAAGCTCATGCTTTTTTAGATTTTTAAGTTTGGTTTCAGTTACAACTGAATAGGTCTCGGCTTTTGCAAAACGAACATCTTCAGGATTGACAACATCCTTATGTTTGCTGTCTGCGGCAAAACCAGCCTTTGAAAGAAGTTCAATTGCAAAGCGTGCATCTCCCCATTCTGAAGAGATATCTGAAATTAGATCGATACAGTCATCTTGGACTGAACCAATTGTAAAAGCTAGTTCAACTCTCTGGCTTATTATGTCATAGAGCTCGTTTCTTGTGTAACTATCAAATTTTAAAATGTTACTTCTCTTAAAGGTGCTAAGAGAAGAAGAATCAAGCATAGATAAAACATCTTTTTGTGAAATTAAAATAAGTGAGACAGGTATCTTATTAACAGTTTCTTCATCTGAAAAACGAGTTAAATTATAAACAAGGTTAGACTCTTTTTTAAGTAAAGCATCTGCTTCATCAAGAACAACTAAAAGTTGAGCGTTTTTTCTATTAAGCTGTTTTTTTAAAACTTGAAGCATTTCATCAACAGAAAAACCTCTATCTGGAAAACGAGAATCAAAATGATTAAGGATTCCAAGAAGCGCCATTGAATCAGTTGATCTCTTCCTACAGTTCAAATGAACATATTCAATGTTAATTCCTTTTTTTCTAGCTGTTCTTGCAAGGGTTTTACAGAATTTTTTTGCAATAACTGTTTTACCTGTGCCAACTGGCCCCTTGATAACAGCGTTTTGAGAAACACCAGAGAGAAGTGGTTTGAACATTTGAGATAAAAACTTTAGTTGCTCATCTCTATGTATCAGTTCATCTGGAACATAATCAAAATCTAGTTTATCAGGATTTTTAATGACTGTTTTAGAAAGAAGTTCATCTTCGATTATATTTGACATAATTATCCTATATAAAATTACTATTCATAAAACTTTATCCAAAAGATTTATAGAAAAGTGCAGATTTATTTATTTGAAAAATGTAAGAATTAAAAACTATGACTTAATACAAAGAAGCGAAATGAATGAATTTGAATCAATACAAAAAAATCTTGAGTTTCTAAAACAAGAATTCAGTAAATATTATCAAAAAAACAATATTATTCTGCCTGATCGTTTTATAAGAAGAGAATACGCCTTTGTGTTTTATGGCGGAAAAGGAATGATGCGCCATATAGCATTCAACAAAAAACATGAGGTCAATGATTTTATTAAAAGAAAAAATCCAGCTCATGTATATTATTCCTCAGCATACTACAAATTTCCTGATGCAAAAAAAATGCAGGATAAAGATTGGATGGGTGCTGAATTAATATTTGATTTAGATTCAGATCATCTACCAAACGCAGATAAGTTAAGCTATGAAGAACAACTCAAAGCAGTAAAAAAAGAATTTGAAAAACTCGTTTTTGATTTTTTACTAAAAGATTTTGGCTTTGAAAAAAGACATACCGATCTATATTTCAGCGGTGGTAGAGGATACCACTGCCATATTAGAGATCCAAAGATTCTTAACTTAGATAGCAGCGAGCGCAGAGAAATAGTTGACTATATAACAGGTAGAGATCTACGTGACAAACTAGTCTTTCAGGATCATGTAACCGGAACAAAAAGATACGGAAGTAGGCGCTATCCTAGTACAAAATCCTTAAAAATGCCATCACCTGATTCCCCAGGTTGGAAAGGAAGAATAAGTAGAGGTATGATTGAGATTGTAAATGAGATAAAAAAAAGCGATAATCCCTATGAAAAACTAAAAGAATATGGAGTCAAACATAAAGATGCGGAAAAATTACTAAACGACCTATCAGATGAAAGAATCAAAAGAATAAAAGAAGGAAATCTTGATCAAACTAAAACAATTAGAAAGTTTTTTTTGAACAATGCATTGAGAAAAACAGCTGTAAACATGGCAGCAGGGGAAACAGACGAACCAGTTACATGTGATATTAAAAGACTTATAAGATTACCTGGTTCACTCCATGGTAAAACAGGTTTTAAAGTTGAAAAAATAGATATAAACAAGCTTGAAAGTTTTGATCCATTATATGACACAATAATTTTTACTAGTGAAAAAGTAGAAGTTGATATGAAAAACTCTTTTAAAATCAAGATCAAAGGTCAAGAATTTGATCTAGATAAAGGAAAAAATAAAATCCCTGAGTATCTAGCAGTCTTTTTGGTTGCACGAAGAATTGCAAAAATAAGCTAATCTTTTAAAAAATCAATTACAATTTTATTGAACTTTTCAGGAAATTCTAGGTGCATACCATGATTTGCATCTTTAATCTTTACAAGTTTTGAATTTGAAATGTCTTTTGCTAGAATATCTGATGAAGTATGAGGAAGTAATTTATCTTCAATTCCAGTTAAAACAAGAGTATCAGATTTTATTTTTGATAAATCATTTATAGTATTATGCTTGTGAACTGCTCGTGTTTGTTTTATAAATGTTTCAAAATATCTAGGATTACTTGTATAATCTGAAATAAACTCTTCAATCAATTTTTTGTTATTTTTTATAAAATCCTTTGAAAAGACTTCTCTTAAAAAGAAATCAAAGAATTTTCTAATCAAAATCCCTTTAGGTTTTAAATCCAAAATTTCTTTGTTCTTTATATCCATAATATCCCTTAGTGCATCAAAAATTATGTTGTTGATTGTGTTATGGGGTTTAGCTGAAGTAGAACATAGAACTAGTTTATCAACAGTTTCTGGATATTTGATTGCTATTTTTTGAGAGATCATCCCACCCATAGATGAACCTAAAATATGAGCTTTTTTTATATTTAGAAAATCAAGTAGTTTTTTTGTATCATCTGCCATGAGGTCTGTTGAATAAGGACCAAAAGAACCATTGCTTTTTCCAATGCCTCGGTTATCAAAAACAATGACCTTAAAATGCTTTTGAAAATCAGGTATCTGAAAAACCCAGTTCTTATGATCGGTACCCAGACCTGAAATTAAAACAAGAGCTTTTCCTTCTCCAATTATATGATAATTTATTTTTGTGTTTTCAATCTCTGCAAATGGCATAACTTATCAACTCATATTTTTTTAAACAAAACCAGAATTGCAAATCTATTTAAAAAAACTAGCAATATAAATTTTTGGAAAAAAAATGGATGACGAAGAAATAAACTATAGGTTTTTAAGAAAAATCCAGCAAATGGAAAAAAGTTCACCAAAATTATCTGATATTAGGCAGAATTTTTACAAAGAAATTTATGAATATATTCAAAACCTTGAGAAAAGAAAAGATAGTGAAGAATCTGAGCAGAAGAAAAAAATATTAGATGAAGAAATAGAAAATACAAGAAAAATCGTAAATGATATCTACGAAAAACGTGAGAAAAAAATTATTCTCTCAGCAATATCAAAAGCAAGAGGCGCAACACCAAATATTTCAAACATGTTAGATTCGGAAAAAGATCTATATAACTCTATTTTTGATACAATCAAAAATTCCAAAAATAAAATTTTAAGTAATAAAAAAGATGAAGATAACGATACCAAAAAAAAACAAGATGAAATAGAAGAAAATGAAAAAGAAAAAGAGCTAACAGAGGATATATCAGTAATAAGATTGAAAAAAGACATTCCAGAATTCATTGGTACCGACAAAAAAAAATACAATCTAAAAAAAGATGATATCATTTCAATTCCAAAAGATATGTGTAAAATGCTTTGTAATAAAAATGTAAGTGAAAGAATTAATATAAAAACCAAGATTTAATATAACATTATATTTTATATATTACCTCCCTATTACATCTCAACTCTAAGTTTAAATATTCCAGGAGTTTCATATGAAAAGACCAAGAAAAATTAAAAGATATTGCCCTAAATGCAAAAAACATACAACCCATGAGGTACATAGAGTTAAAAAGAAAAAAGCAAGTGAGTTTAAACAAGGGCAGAGACGATTTAGAAGAGTTATGAGTGGATACCGCGGTTTTCCAAGACCAAAACCAGAAGGAAGAGAAAAGACAAGTAGAAGAGCAAATCTAAAATTTACATGTACAGAATGTAAAAAAAGCACACAACCTCCTAGTATTAGAGCTAAAAAAGTTGAGGTGACTAACCAATGAAAAACACAGAAAGTAAATTTATTAAAGTTCGCTGTAAAGACTGCGAAAATGAACAAATTCTATTTAATAAAGCAAGTACTACTGTATCATGTCACATATGTGGTAGTAAATTAGCATTACCAAAAGGCGGAAAAGCAAAAATAAAAGGCGAAATCCTAGACATGATAGAATAAATTTTAAGGGTTCAAATAACATGAATGATAATATAAAAAAGAAATACCCTGAAGAAGGAGAACTAATTGTTGGCACAGTAAAAAATGTACAAAACTTTGGTGCCTTTATTTTACTTGATGAATATCCAGGTAAAGAAGGATTTATCCATATTGCTGAAATCGCTACAGGCTGGGTAAAAAGAATAAGAAACCACATTAAAGAAAAACAAAAAGTAGTCTGCAAGGTTTTAAATGTAGATAAAACAAAGGACCATATCGATCTATCACTCAAAAGAGTAAATGAGCATCAAAAAAGAGACAAAATACAGGAGTGGAAAAACACTCAAAAAGGAGAAAAACTCCTTGAAATGGTAGCAAAGAATTTAGACATTAAAGTAGATAAAGCATATTCTGATTTTGGAAATGATTTAATAAAAGTATATGGTAAACTCTATACTGCTTTTGAAGAAGCAGCATTTGATATAAATTCACTTAAAAAAGAAGGTCTCAAAGGCGATTGGCTTGATGCTTTTGAAGAAGTTGCAAATCAGAACATAACTATTCCATTTGTTGATATCAAAGGATACATAAATGTCCAATCTTTTTTACCAGATGGAATAAAAAACATACAAGAATCTTTAGATCTAGGTGAAAAAACAGAATATGAAGATGTGGAGATACAAGTTAAATATGTAGGTGCACCCCATTATATGATAACAGTAAAAGCACCAGATTACAAAATAGCTGAAGAAGAACTTAAAAAAGCCGTTGATAGAATAGAAGAAAATATTAAAAAACATGATGGGGTATTTGAGTTTCATAGGAAATTAGAGGAGTAGATGAATAAAATTCTTTATTGCAAAACTTGTGAAAAATACACATTAGAAGAAACATGTTGTATATGTAAAAAAAAGACTATCTCAAATAATCCTCCAAAATTTTCACCTCAAGATCATTATGGCAAATATAGGAGAAAACTTAAAAAATTACAAAATAAGAGTTGAGATATAATGGATTATGTAGAAGTAAGATACATTGGAAATAAACCAAAACTTAAAGACCCAATATTAATCGAAGGTCTGCCAGGTATTGGAAACGTTGGTAAACTAGCTGTAGAACATTTAATAGATTCAATCAATGCAAAAAAGTTTGCTGAACTACACTGCAAAGATTTTCCGCCACAGGTATTTATCAATCCAGATGGAACCATAGAACTAGTAAACAATGAATTTTATTATAAAAAAGCAAAAAACAAAAAACAAAGAGATCTTGTTCTGATAACTGGTGATTATCAAGGGCTTTCTTCACAGGGACAATATGAACTTGTTGGAAAAATACTTGATGTTGCTGAAAAATTTGGAGTAAAAGAACTTTACACCTTAGGTGGATATGGTCTTGGCCATGATATTTCAAAACCAAAAGTACTCTGTGCAACAACTCATAAAAACATGGTAAAAACAATGAAAAAATATGGTGCAGTATTCAAGAAAAACGAGCCAGGTGGAGGAATTGTAGGAGCAAGTGGACTTTTATTAGGACTTGGAAAATTGAGAGGTTTGAAAGGAACATGTTTAATGGGTGAAACCCCTGGTTATCTAGTGGATCCGAAAAGTGCAAAATCTGTTTTAAAAATACTTACAAAGATTACAAATTATTCTGTAGATCTAGGCGAACTTGAGAAAAAAGCAAAAGAAATCGAACATATCGCCCACCAACTAAAAGAAATGGAAGGTATGTCAAAAGATAAAACAGAAGAATTAAAATATATTGGATAAACTATATTTTATCCACTTTTGTTGCTTCTAGTTCTATATAACCATACTGGTTTTGAGTAAGTAATCCACTTATAATATAAAGATTGTTTTCAATTAACTCTGTTTCATTACTAATCTCTGAAAGATTTAGACTTAACATTTCAAATGGAGTAGGATTTGCATCACTTTCATAGTTTGCTTTTAAATAATATTCTCCTTCTGATTCTGTATGATACACCCCTTTTACTTTCACATTTTCACCGATATATTGATTATTCGGAGAAATAGCTTGAGAAACAGTGATTACTTCTTCATCCTCTACATTAGTTTGATTTAAACTTATTCCAAGTATTATTAAAAATACAACTATTATGATAAGTGCTATAATCAGATACGTGCGTGGAATTTTTGGAATTTTCTTTTTTGCAGACATTTTTATCAAACACCAACAAAACCTAAAATAGAAAACTTATTAATAATCCTATCCATCTAATGAAATATTATATGTTTTTTCAGGATTTTTTTTATGAATTATATATGCATCCTCTTCAGTCATAATCTCTTTTTCAACTAGATCTTTAGTTCTTTTTGGAACTGTTTTTGGACCTAAAACTGCTCCAGGTCTACTTAGATCATCAATATAATCTGTTTCCATCATGAAACGATTCCCCTTTTCTATTGCTTTAACTATATTTTTTTTGGAGGCAAGAACTGAGGGCATTAAACCATAGTTTTCATTTTCATAAACCAACGGTGGAGAAAAATGTTTAACAATTTTATCAGCATCTAAACCTATCTTTTTTCCCATCTCAACAAACTCTTTACAATTTTCTGGTGTAGTACTCTCAGTATTAAGAACAATCGGTAGATTATTTTCCTTTGATAGTTTCATACCATATAACAAAATCTCATTTGAATCATCAAAAATTTGTTTATCTATCTCAAAATGAGGGCGGCCGATTTCACCTATGCCTATGCATTCCTTGTACTTGTTACAAAAATCTACAGCTTCATCCATTCCTTTTTTCATTAGATCCATTGATTTATGTCTGTCAAATTTTTCAAGAAACTTAATATAGTCAACTGGGTAAGGACCAACTGTTACAAATACTTCTACATCAATGTTATTTTTGATTTCACGAGACATTTTAAGTGTTTCAGAATAACAATCACTATAGCTTTTATTTTTTATAACAATCTTTGGCATTGGATATTGACATAAAACAAAATGTGTACCTCCTGCTTTTTTAAAATCCTTAACTGCATCTAGATACCGACCTTGCCTTCTTAAATGAAGATGATTATCAAAAATAATCAAAATTTACAACCTCAATTACATAAATAGAAAAAAGATTTAAAAAAGTGTGTAAAAAGATTAGTATCTATTTTTTCTATGTTTTCTTATATAATAAGAGTATCCATTATTAGATGTTCTTTCACTATTTCCCGTGATCATCTCTATAATCCCTTGTGCTAGAATCCAACCAAAATAACCCATAAAAAATGTAAAAAAACCTGTTA
>CAYYOO010000025.1:6192-21375 GCA_964473335.1 uncultured Thermoplasmatales archaeon | reverse complement strand
TAATACTTACTTTATTGATAATATCTATTCTATTAATTCCGTCTGTAAACATTGTTTTAGCTATTAATATTACAACTAAATCTGTTAATCCAAATTCTTCAGATACAAAATATAGAGCTGTGCTTTTTGCACTAGATAAATACCCCTATGGTAGAAAACCGCCTTTAAAGTGTCCTGTTGCTAGTTTAAACTCAGTTGAAAAAGCATTAGAAGATGGGTCATATGATATCCATAATTTTACAGATAGAAAAGCTACAGTTGATAATTTTAACAGTCAAATAGATTTACTCTGTGGAAAAAAAGATAATTCTTGGAAAGCAGATAATAACGATGTAACACTTTTTTATTTCTGCGGACATGGAGATAGAAAAATAGTTAATAACCCAGTAAGAGAAGGATCTGATAGTTATGAAGAATATCTGTGTTTTTATAACAATGATTATAGAGATGATCTATTAATTGATAGAATAGTTGAAATCCCCGGTAATGTAATTATTTTTCTTGATAGCTGTCATTGTCAGGGTTTTGAAAATGATCTAGAAGAGATATATGATGATGTGATAAATGATCCAAACAGATCAAATAATGTAATAATTTTTACAGCTAGAAACGAAACAAGTTATTTATCTGAAAAACATGATTTAAATAGAGCTGTTTTTTCTTTTAATATTGTATCTGGTCTGCAGAATGATGAAAACAATGATTTTGATATAACTTTAGATGAATGTTTTGATACAATTTCAACTGATTATTCTACTATTTTAAAAGCATATGGTGAATCAGGTTATCTTAATGTAAATGTTTATCCTAAAAGTAATTCCATTGATTTTCCTTCTAATCTAAAAATAATTGAAGATTTTAGTAATAAAAGACCAGATAAACCCGAAGTTGAAGTTAATCATTATAAAAGAACTGGTAAGATTGATTTAGATATTAAGATAAATGATCCGGATAACGATCTTTTAGAAATCATAGTTTTTTGGGGTGATGGTAAGTCATCTGGTTGGCTTGGTCCTTATAATTCAGATTCTTTAGCAACAATCAGCCATAGATATAGTTATTCGTTTAGGTTTGATGTACTTATTATTCTAAGAGATAGTAGTGAATCTTTTTCTACAAAGTTTATTGAGGATGTTAAAGTTAAGAATAAACCAATGTTTTGTTTATATACTAATCATTTTAAAAAATGCATTTTTTTGTATTTTTTGAAACAAAATATTTAAATGCGAAAGAAAAATTTTAGGAATTAGATATAGGTTTTGTAAAATATTTTTTATAAAAAAGGAACAAAAATATGGAAAAGTTTAAATAGTTTTCAATAAATAACTTCCATTTGTTATGAATATTAAATCAGCAGTTTTTGCCTTAATCTCAATTAGACCGCAGTCAATCAAATCAGTTGTTAATCGTCTTCCATATTCAAACAACTCTATTTATAATGCTATAGAAAGTATGTTACAGAAAGGAGATTTGATAAAAACAAAGATAAAAGATGAAATCAAATTGGACATACCAAAGGATTATATTCATCAAAAAAAACAAGATTTTTATATCAAGTCTTTAAGCTTTGGTGTAGATCCAGAAATTCTTTTGAGAAAAAATAGTAAAAAACTATGGAAAGCATTAGATTTTTCTAATACAACGTCTGGTCTTTCAGAAGAAATCAATCTTTCTGAAAAAACTGTTAGAAAATTTCTTCATTATTTTTCAGATAATGGTTTAGTTTATTTTAAAAAGAAAAAACCATTAATTGCAGAAAAAGTAAAAAATCATCCTTTAAGCCAATCTCTAAATAAAATGATGAAATCAGAATTAAACTATAGTAAAGTCTATTCAACAGGCTCGATACCTTTTGAAGAGATTTTAGCAACGCCTGATGAAATTGAAAATATGTTATACAATAAAATTGATAGTAGCTTAACTGTTAAAAAAACCGGTTTTCTTGTTAAAGGAAAAGATAAAAAAATTTCCATTCTTGAAAGTACGCCAAAAAAACTTAATGTTGAAGAGATTTTTTTAAAAAAGATATTTACGCCTGAGGGAGTTGAAGATATTTGTATTAAACTTCTTGCCTCTAACAAAATTGATTTTCAAAAATTACTTGAGCTTTCAATTAGATTTGGTTTTGTAAATATTGTTGGATGTTATCTTGATATTATTAATGATATTGATAATAGCATTATTGAAAGTAATGTTATAGAAAATTTCCATCAAAATATAACAGACAAGGTATCAACTTTTTTAAAACATGAAAAGAAATATGGAAAAACTGGCTGGGAGAAAGAATATGAAAAAAAATGGAATTTAGATATTTATCTAGATGTTGGTGCTATTAAACATGGAGTACGTGGAATATGAACCTTGAAGATTTTCCTGAAAAGATTAAAGAGGATATTGAGGATCAGTCTCTTTCGATTCTTGAATTTATAAAGAACGATATTATTGTAATTGGTGGTTGGGCGGTAAGAGCCCTTGTTGGTAAAAAGCATGGGAGATATACATTGGATATTGATGGGGTAACTGATGAAAAAAACCTTGCTAATATTTCAAAAAAGCTAAAAAATGTAGGTTTAAATATTTGTAGAAAAGAATGGGGGATACAATTTTATCAGAAATATAGGCCTTCTGTTGATATATCTAAAAAAATTGATAATGAGGTTAATAAAATTGAATTACGGATTGAGATATCAGGTCCTCGGATTAAAGAGAGTGAATCAGATCATTATTTTGAATTTAGTTTAACTGAATATGAAAAAAAGGAAATATCATATCATTTTAAAAACAAAAAGATTTCATTTTATGTTCCCTGTGCAGAGGATATGGCTGCTGTCAAGCTTGGTCTACCTGTTGATTATAAAAATAATTATGATGCACAGATGCTTTTAACTATTTGTGATGTTGAAAAAGTTATTAGAATTATTAAATCCAATGATAATTGGAAGGAAATGGTTGAGCGTAGAATGCCAAAGATTATTGGAAGATTGAGTGATAGAGATAGAATTGAGCATATTCTTGCTTTAAATAGAGGTATTGATATAAAAAAACAGATAATATTGTTGAAAGAAATAAGAAATAAGCTTGTTGATTAATGATTATTATTTGTTTTTTTAAGATTTTATCGGATGTTTATTGAAGATGTTAAAGTTAAGAATAAACTAATGTTTTGTTTATATACTAATCATTTTAAAAAATGCATTTTTTTGTATTTTTTGAAACAAAATATTTAAATAGTAAATAAAGTTTTTTATTATTTGAAATGAAAATTGATAATAGTATTATAAGGAATATTTTAGATTCAATTAATGATAAACTTGCATCTAAGAAACAATTAGAAAAACTATTTAGAGATGTATTGCAAGACAAATATTCAGAAAAGGTTATTGTAAACCTTAGAAGAAATAAAGACATTATATATGTTTTCAAGGGTTATTACTATATATTAAGTATAGATGAAAAAAAAGGGGATTATACAAATTATTCGACTAATGAGATGGTTTATGCAATTCTTAATAAATTAAATATTAGGTGGTATCTAGGTCTGTATAGTGCTCTTGAAAGAAATAATATATTGTGGCAGGGTATTGTTAATCCAATTATTGTTAATTCTGAAATATCTGGTGAAAGAAAAATACAGGGAATTAGATACAAGTTTTGTAAAATAAAGAGAGATAAGATAGATTTTGGATATATAAAAAAAACTACTAAGAATAGAATTACTTTTTATTACTCAAACCCTGAAAAGACATTTCTTGATTTTATTTATCTAAAAAAGACACCTCCTATAGAACTAATCAATTTTAAGAAAAAACAAAAATTGAACTTATATCTTAAAAACTATTCAAAGAATTTTAAAAAGAAGGTTTTTTATTTATGAAAAAAACTAACTTTAAAAAATATTTGTCCTATGTTAAAAATAAAAAAGAATCAAATATTGATGATTACTATATTGAAAAAGACTATTTTATATCGTTATTTTTTTCCACTTGGCAAAAGCAAAATGCCGCAGGAAAAATCAATAATCTAAATAGCCTAATTTTTAAAGGCGGAACATTACTAATTAGAAATTTTTTAAATTATCCAAGGATTAGTGAATATATTGATTTTACTTATGATAAATGTAATGATTTTCGTTTAATTAAAAGTGTTAATAAAAGAGAGAAAGAAATAAAAAAGGCAGTTATTCCACTTATTAAGGAGGTAAAATTAATATCTAATAGGGCTAAATTTGATTTTGAAACTGATAGAAAAAACCCTAAATATATTAATTTAAGGAATTCAAGAGCAGTATATATCTTAAATATATATTACAAGTCCTTAATCACAGGTGAAGAGATTCCAATTAGAATTGAGATGAATTTTTTAGAAAAAATCATCAATAATCATTCAAAATCTAAAATAAATAACCTCGTTGATCAGGATCTTTATCTGAAATCTATTGGTTATGATTTACAAAATATTAGTATTAATACATATACAATAAATGAAATAGTACTTGAGAAATATCGTGCTATTCTCACTAGAGAAAAACTTAAAGAACGGGATATTTTTGATTTGTATCTTATCAATAAATCTAAAAGAAATATTTTAGAGATAGATAATACGTTAATATCTAAAAAAATAAGGAGTAGTTTTTTGATTTCTCAAGTTGCAAAAGAGAATTTACAAAATAATTGTAGTTTGTTAAATAAAGGAGTTTTTGGTAATTCAGATGATGATATCTCCCGGCTTGTCTTAATTAATATTGATAGTAAAAAATATGAAAAATTTAAAGATTTGCTTTACAGAAAGCTAAAAAAGATATGTAAAATTTTTTTTAAGTAAAAGTCTAGTTTGATATTTATAAGGTATTATTGCATATCAATATTTTTCATGAGGAATATTGTTCTATAAAGTTTATATAAATACTAAAATAATACATATATATATATTAGAAACCTATTTAGCTATTAGGGGGCCTAAATATTTGATTAAACTTATCATCAAAAATAAAAGAATTACTATGCTTACTTCTCTACTAATCATTGCAATTATAATTATTTCATCCCTTTCATATATTTATATTATCAATCTAAAAGACAATAACAAAAAAGAGGAAAAAGAAACTATTAAAGAAATAGATGACCGTATAAGCCCATATACTGAGCAAGCTTTATTTGTTCAAATTAAAAGAATTAGAGCAAAAGGCATAATTGAACAGATGACTGATACTGGTTTTTTAGTAAAAAAAGTAAACGATTTAGCTTTAAATGATAAAGGCTGGCTTTTTAACGCAAAATTTCAAGTAAATGGTCTAATGGCTGCTAGATACATTCGAGGCTTGCTCCCTGGTAGAGGCTGGGATGAAAAACCAAGTTTTACGTATGGTGCAAAAATAGATGATTTTGAATGGATGCCCGAGAAAAGAAGTTTTAATTCCTGGGATACTGGTTATATTTTTAATGAGTTTTATAAAGTTGTAGATGAGGAACAAGAAAAATCAGATATAGAAATAAGAGTTCTAAGTGGTAAAAATAATAAAGAAATCGCTGAGAGTTTCAACATTGAATATGATTTTAGGACAGGACGTTGGACGGGTGATGATTATTTTAATGATACTGATGGATATGGTCACTATGATGGTGAAGACTACGAAGTATGGTTTGATGTCAGACAGACAGATTATGATGGCGATGGAATACCATATTGGACAGAAGTAAATGTGCTCGGTACAGATCCTAAAGTAGATGATCGAAAGCTTGACCATGATGGCGATGGTTGTTCAACGGCATGGGAATGGAAATGGGGTTATGACCCATTTACCTGGAATAACCATACTTTTTTAGACCCAGATGGTGATGGTCTTCAGAATGTTGAAGAAGAATATATGCAGAAATGGCTAGCTAATCCATTTTATCCAGAAATATATATTGAGGTTGATTATTCAGCAGATGCACCAGATGAAACTGGTATCTTTGGATCATATAAAATCGAGATGGAAAAAGGAAAATTAATTCCAATTAAAAGACCAACTATTACAAAAACAATTCTAGAAGGTCAAGAATTTGTGTTTTGGGAAGAATCTCAGCAAATGCTTATGGAACGATTCAATGAACACGGTATAACAATGCATATAGATGATGGATGTATGGGTGAAGGTGGAGAAAAACTTGATTTTATAGGTGGGCCTGGTGTAAGCCCTGAGGTTGTAAGTATATCTGAATATTACAATAAAGATTTTCCTGACGAGCGAAAAGGCATTTTCAGATATATGATTATCTGTCTCGGCGGTGGATATATTTATAATATGGATTATAAGGGAATTTATGATACAATAGTTGTTCAGCAGTCTGATAGATTTTATAAAGGAGTAGGTGGAAATGCGGTTACACCTAGGTCAAAAAGAGTTGCTCAAGCTGTATCAGTTTTACATGAACTAGGCCATAGCTGTGGTTTTGGATATCTGCATTGTGGCGGTGTTGATAATATGTCTGAAGGGGCATATGAAAAATGGTACGATTATAAAAGCTGTATGAGCTACTTTTGGTACAGTACAAGGCTATTTGATTATTCAGATGGAACTAATGGTCCTAATGATGTAGATGACTGGGGTAATCTTGATGTTAGTTTCTTTCAAAAACCTCCAGAACAGTATGATTTAGAAGGAATATCTTTTGATAGAACAGCACCTCCTTTTAATAGGGGCAAACGTGACTAGTAATATATAATCAAACTATTTTTTCTTTTTTCTTATTTTGTGAATTTGTATAATTAAAAAAAGAATTTTTGAGAGACGAATTCAACTATTACTAAAATAACTGTTAAAAACAATAATTTAGGATAAACTTCTCTTTTTATAATTTATTTTTTGTAATTACCAGTTCTCCATGTTTTATTCCTTTCAAGGATTTTATATTATCTGCTAATTTCTGTATCTTTTTTGTTTTACCCTTTAAAATTAATACCTCAAGGCAGTTATCATGGTCCACATGAATATGGGTTGTTGTAAGTATCTCATCTGTATGGTCATGCTGCAAGTCTAGTAATTTCTTTGTTAAATTACCTGTATGGTGATCATATATCATAGTAAGTGTGCCTATTGATTCACTTTCTGGGTCAAGTGATTTTTGAGTGATTAGATTTTTTCTTATGAGATCTCTTATTGCTTCACTTCTGTTTTCGTATCCTTGTTTTTTTATTCTTTTGTCAAATTTTCTAATTAGTTTTGGTTCTACTGATACACCAAATCTAGTTATTTTTTCAGTCATAGTAGCTCGTTTAACAGTTAATCGTAGCACGAATTTAAATTTTTTTGTTATAAAACGTGTTACTTTCACATAAATTATATATATTGCAATATATAATATTAGTATAGAGTATTTAAATGAATATAAAAATCATTTCAATATTGCTTGTTATTCTAATAATTCTTGGTAGTTTTAATGTTTTTGGATTTAACACTCAAAAAAATGAAAATATTGATATCGAAAAATCAAATCAAATAATAGAAAAGGAAACAGTAAAAACAAAATCACAATTTCCAGTTAAATTTGACTGGAGGGATGCTTTAATTGGTGGAACTTTTTTAGATCCCAAAGGTAAACCAGGTAACGGCGAAGGTTACAATTTTATGACTGAGGTAAAAAATCAAGGCGAGTGTAAATCCTGCTGGGCCTTTGCAACGATAGCTGCAATAGAAGGTTTATATAAAATAATGTTTCAGGATCCATATAAAGAAGTAGATTTTTCTGAACAATACTTAGTTTCCTGCGGTGATTGGACTGATGGTTGTTTTGGTTGCAGAGGCTCATTTAAATGGAGCGATTATGCAAATTTCTTAACTTGGGTCAAAGAAAATGAAGTAATTAATGATGCCTGTTTTGAATATACAAGTGGAGATGGACAAGCACCTCCTTGTAGTGATAAATGCCCTGAATGGCAGGATAATAGGATATTTGTAGAAAATTATACTTGGATATCTGATGGGAACATAAATGATATCAAAGATAGATTAATCAACGTAGGTCCGCTTGTTGCCTATATGGATATTTATTTTGATTTTTATAAAAGATACCCTGATAAGGATTTATGGCCTGATGATGTATATTATCATACTGATATATATCAAGATTATATTGGCCCGCATATAGTAGTAATTGTTGGCTACAATGAAGAAGACCCGGATAATAAGTACTGGATCTGTAAAAATAGTTGGGGACAATATTGGGCAGATGATGGATATTTTAAAATAAAATATGGAGAATGTAAAATAGAGTCTGATATCGCATATATTGAACTTTTAGATATAGCAAAACTTTCAAACATATTCATCTATGGCCAGTCACTATACGATGGTGTATTAGATTTTAAAGATGTAACACCCGGAGATACAGTAACCGAAGATTTTTCAATTGAAAACACAGGAGATAAAGACTCCTTTTTGGATTGGGAAATAACAGAAACACCTGATTGGGGCCAATGGGAGTTTAATATAGATAGTGGTGAAAATTTAGAAAAGGATTGCAGTGAAGATATAGAAGTTACGGTTACAGCCCCAAATGATGAAAATAGAGATTTTACTGGAAAAATCAAATTTGAAAACAAAAACAGTCTTTTTGACTATGAATACCTTGATGTTTCACTTTCAACTTCTGACTCTGTTCAAGATTCAGATATTTATTGTTTTGATTCTGAAGGTCTAGTCTTATATAATGTTAGGCCAAATAGTCAACTTGAAGGTAGTTTTAAGATTAGAAATGACGGCGAATATTCAGATCTTAACTGGGAAATTGTAAAATACCCAAGTATATGTGATGTGAATCCTACAAAAGGACGTATTGGGCCAGATGATGATCCAATAACAGTTGATGTAACAATCGATGTTCCAAATGAAGAATATAAAGAGTTTGGAGGCATCATATCTGTTGAAAACATTGATGATAGAGATGATAATCAGGATATTCCAGTATATGTCCAAACTCCCAAGGTAAGAATTTTACAAAATATTTTTTTCAAAATTTTTTTTATAGATAATTTTTTAGAAAAAATTAATGCATTGTTATTTTCTTAAAAGCTTTATTTTTTTTACTACCGAAAATGTTTTAATATAAATTATCATTCTCCGTGCTACGAAAATAAAAAAATTAACACGATATGGGGAAAAATAAATGAAAAAATTTAAATTTTTAAAAATGACAATATTAGTAATTATACTAACGCTAGCAATATTTTCATCAAATGTTTCTGCAAACGAAGAAATGTCAGAAATAAAAATAATATGTACAAACTCAGTTCTTGCAGATTTTGCAGGAAACATTGCACCAGAAAATGCAACAATTGATTATATAATGCCCGCAGGAGCCTGCCCTGCACACTTTGACACAAAACCAAGTGATATTGATAAAATTGTAAACGCTGATGTTATAATTTCACTAGGCTGGGAACCCTGGCTGGAAGAACTTTTAAATAAATCTGGAAACAGTAATTATCAGCAAATAATATGTGCAAGACTAGGCGAATGGAATATACCAACAAATGCAATAAAATATGTCCAAAAGATAAACAAAGGCCTCAAGGAAATATTCCCGCAATACAACAATACTATAGATGAAAACACTATAGAATACATGCAAAAAATAAACACAACCGCTGAAGAATTAAAAGAAAAAATAGAAAACAATGGAATAAAAAATAGAACTGTAGTATGTATCGAATGGTACAAGGATTTTCTAAGCTATTTTGGATTAAATATATCCTACTATTATGGACCACCTGAGGGGCTTTCGGTTCAAGATGAAATAGAAGTAATAGATGCAGTATCAAAAGAAGAGGTATCAGCAGTAATAGATAACTTGCAAAGTGGAACAACATTTGGAGCAAAAGTTGCATCAGAAACAGGAAAAAGCCATGTTATACTATCTAACTTTCCAGATGCAGTACCAAATACTGAAACCTATCTAAAGACCATAAGATACAATGTAAACCAGACAATAAAAGGAATTGAAACATATGATTATAAAAAAGGAGACATACAAAACTTAGAATCAATTATAGATGAAATAACGATTCAAAGAAATGCATCTATTGGAATTGCAGTTATTTTTGCATTATGTTCAATACTTCTTTTTATAATGTTTAAAAGAAAATAAAAAAAGAGATGATGTTCAAATGAATGACACACTAAAACTAATAGAACGCTTTCACGGTCATCTAGGTCCATATGCTGTTATAGGATACAGAATGGGGAAAATCGCATGTGAAAAATTAAACCATGACCCCTTTAAAAAAAATGTAGAAGTATTCACAGGAACAAACCCTCCAATATCCTGCATAGTTGATGGAATACAATTGGGTTCAGGTTGTACACTAGGGAAAGGAAACATAAAAATCACTGATAAAAAAAAACCTATTGCAACTTTTAAGGATAAAAACGGAAGAACTTTAACAATTACTCTAAAAAAAGAAGTTCACCAAGATATTGAAAAAACAGTTACAGACGAAAATATTATTGATTACGCTGAAAAGATATATGAAAAATCTGATAGAGAACTATTTGATTTAGAATGAAAAATATTGTCGATTTTAAAAAAATATCTACAATCTACGAAGGAGAAAAGATACCAGTAATCAAAAATATTAATCTAAAAATCAAAAAAGGAGAATTCATATCAATAATTGGGCCAAATGGAGCTGGAAAAACAACTCTACTGGAAACAATAAATGGAATTCTTGATTATAAAGAAGGAAAAGGATACGTTTTTGATAAAAAAATAAAGAAAAACAAAACATGGATTAGAAAAAACATTGGATATGTCATTCAAAACTTTGATATGGATCCATTAGCACCTTTTTTATGTAAAGATATTGTAATGAGTGGAAGATCAGGAAAAATCGGTGTTTTACGTTTTCCTACAAAAAAAGACTGGGAAAAAATCTGGAAGGCCATGAGTATGGTTGGAATGATAGATTTTGCAAAAAGACCGATCGGTAAACTTTCCGGAGGGGAATTTCAAAAAATACTTCTTGCACGTGCTATTGCTCAAGAACCAAAGATTCTTCTTCTTGATGAACCATTTTCAAATCTGGATTTATTATCTAAACGGCAGATGGAGACGCTTTTAAACCGGATATCTGAAAAACAAGGTATAACAATTATTATGGTTTCTCATGATCTTACAAATGTACCATCAAAATGCAATCGGGTGATAGTTCTTGATAAAGGGCAAATCATTATGGATGATAAAAAAGAAAATATCCTAAAATCTGATACAATAGATAAGATTTTTAAAAATAATGAAAAAAGGAGGCAGAAGGTTTTATGATCGATGTTTCCTTGGCTTTTTTATTACCTTCAGTTATTGGTGCGATACTTGCTGGTTTTGCATGCTCAACTATGGGTAATTTTGTAGTTAGAATGAATCTATCAAGCATTGGATATTGTATGAGCCATGCAGCTTTTGCAGGAGCTGCATTTGGAATACTGTTTTCTTATGATCCAATGATTACAGCAGTCCTATTTGCAGTAATTACCGCGATGGTTCTAGGCCCTCTTGCTGAAAAAGCACGCCTTGAAAGTAATGTAGTGATTGGCTTTATGTTCTCATTTATGATAGCCCTTGCATTTATTTTTCTATATGCAAAGCCCGGAGATGCGGCAACAGGCAAGGCATTAAGTATTCTTTGGGGAAGCCTTTTTTCTGTTGACTATAATGATGTAATATTGCTTTTTGTTCTATCATTTATTTTAATAGTATTTGTAACTGTCTTTTATAAGGAACTTTTAGCTATAATGTTTAATAGAAAAATGGCTGAATCCTCTGGAATAAATACTCGAATTTTTTATTTTGCAGTGCTTTTTTTTACTGGTTTTGCAGTAGCTCTTTCACTAAAGTTAGTTGGAGGAATACTTGTTTTTGCATTAATAATAAATCCTACTAGTACCTCATATCAGTTCTTTTTTGATTTCAAAAAAATAATGATTTTTTCACCTATTTTTGGAGTGATAAGTTGCCTTATTGGTTTTTATTTTTCATTTTTTTATGATTTTCCAATAGGTGCGTCAATTGTGGTTGTTTCTTCAGTTATGTTTGCTGTTGCAATCCTAGTTTCACCTAAAAGAAAGAAAGGTAGATTTTTTAATAAAAATAAAACACTAGGATAGATTTCCTTTTTCCTTTTTATCTTCTTTTCTAGAGATATAGCCAATACCTGTTTCAGTAATCTCAATTGTATCAAAAGAGACATACTGAAGCATTTCCATCTCTGATAATTTTTGGATCATGTTATTTAGCTCATCTTTAGAGACGCCAAGCATGTGCTGAGCGGTTTCTGCATCCATATCCCGCTCGAGCATGAGTTTTAAAAGTTTGTATTCTTTCTCATAGATTTGAGCTCTGCTTTCCATGTCATGGGGATCAATATCTACATAACCTGAAAGTTTTTCAACATA
The DNA here is from genome assembly GCA_964473335.1 of uncultured Thermoplasmatales archaeon. GTDB lineage: Archaea > Thermoplasmatota > E2 > DHVEG-1 > DHVEG-1 > CAYZTD01. The sequence continues at coordinate 8,951 of CAYYOO010000025.1, read as the reverse complement.
GTTTTTGATTATATGGTCAAGGTTCAACCTATCAATAACTTGGCCTTTTTTATCATAAAGAGTACAGAACTTACTTCCTTTTTCATGACGCCAATGTGAAACATTTGACCAAGTATATCCCAAGAGATTTTCAGGTTCTTTTCCCTGAAGCTCTCCAGTTCTAGCCATCTTTTCTATTTGTTTTTTGCGCTCTCGTCTTCTAAAAGCATAGTGCTGCTCGAGTTGGATTTGATCTAGGTCTACATCAAGATCATGTATCATTGTTGTTATTTGGTTATCTGTATTATTTCTCAGTTCTGTTATAAAATATAGTCCTGCTTCTTCGCTGAAATCATTATAAACAACACGTATCAATGACTCAATTGCTTTGCCGATTCTTTCTTTACTGATAGTTTCAATTTCAGGTGCTATGTTTATTGCAAAACCATTTTTTGTAATGCCTCTTCTTGGGGTATTTATATATTTTAAAAAGTCGTATTTATTTTCAAGTGTTTTGATGCTGGATCCAATTGTTTCATCAGCAGTTCTTTCACTAGTGCGTCTACTTGCAACAGTGTATAATGCTTTTAGAACAGATTCCATTAAAACTGAATTTTTCCAGTTTTCCATCAAGACACCCTAAATGATACAATAATGTTATGATAGGTTATTTATTAAAAAGTTTCTTTAAAAAAAGTAAAGATATTTATTTTTTTATTGATTGATTCTTAGATATTTATTAGTTCAAAGACCGGAAGGCTCAGAAATGAATTTATTTTTTCTGCACTCTTAATTTTTTCAAATTTTAAAAAATAAAAGAGTTTTTTAGTAAATTATTTATTTTATTTACATGTGGAGAAAATGAATGAAAAATTAATTGCTTTAGTCCTTGCAACTATTTTTTTCTTAACATTATTATCTGGATGTTTTGAAGAAAAATCTACCGAGGATGAAATAGAAAAAACTGAAGAAAAAGTAAAGATAACAGGCATCAATTTTAACATGTCAAACTATCCAAAAGTCGATAGCTCGACTTCTGCATATCCCATAAATAAAATTGTTGCATGTAAAATTTTAAATGCATCATATAAGTGGATTACTCCCTTCACTGGTACTTATCATGGAGCATTATCTATAGAATCTGAGGATGAAAATATTTCAAATTTTATCGATTATATCAATGTTTCCGGGACACATGGCTCTTATATGAACTTAATAGATGGAAATGTTGATCTTACTCTTGCTGCAAGGCTCCCATCTGAAGATGAACTGAATTATGCAGATAATAAAAGTATAGAACTAGTTACAGAACCTATTGCCCGGGATGCATTTGTATTTATTACAAATATCAAAAATACGGTTGATTCTTTAACAGTACAGGAAATCAAAGATATTTACACAGGAAATATCACAAACTGGAATGAAGTTGGAGGCAAATCTGTTAATATCACTGCATATCAGAGAAATAAAAATTCAGGTAGCCAAGAACTCATGGAAACACTTGTAATGAAAGGTTTAGAAATGGCAAATTTATCTGAACTTATCTTATACGGTATGGGAGGTCCTTTTGATAAAATAATATATGATGACGGAAGCAGTATTTCATACACTGTATATTATTATAAAAAATTTTTAACAAACACATCTGATTCTATAAAAATGCTGGGAATAAATGGTGTAGTTCCAAGTTATCAAACAATTAAAGATGAAGAATACGAATATGTAACAAATGTGTATGCAGTTATTAGAAAGGATCTAGATAAAGAAAGTGGCGCATATAAACTAAGAGACTGGCTTTTAACTGAAGAAGGGCAATCAGTTATAAAAGAAACAGGATATGTGCCAATTGTCTAGAAAATCTCATTTAATCTTTTCTCTTTTCTATTCTTCCAACTCTTCTTATGATAAACATAGCTTGCAAGAAGTGGAAAAGTAACGGTTGCCTCACTATAGACCATTTGTTCAAGACCACTGTCTACTTTACCCCAGGAATTAGCTTCCTTGAGTGTACTACCTGAAAGTGCACCATCTCGCTCGTCAGCAACAGTTAATTGCACTGCATATTTATGCATTGGAGCATCCTTTCCAATGATGTCAGCAGCAACAACAGTATCTTGGACAAAATTCTTAGGAACTCCTCCTCCTATCATTAATATTCCAGTGTCTCTAGCTTTTACTTTGATTTGAGTGAGCTCTCTGAAATCTTTTACTGAATCAATTGCAAGGCTTTTTTCTTTTTTCTCTGTCTGATGAAACACTAGGCCAAAACCAGCGCTACTATCTGAAAACGCAGGACAAAAGATAGGTACTTCTTTTTTAAAGGCGGTATGAACAAAGGAATCTTTTTTTCCTTTTTTATCAAGATATTTTCCCATTTTATAGATAAACTCACGAGAACTATAAACTTTAGAGTCCATTTCATCAGCGATTTTTTTAATTGTCATATCGCAAACACGAAGATCCTCTTCATCAATAAACGTGTCATATATCCTATCAATCATAAGTTTTCTAAGTTCATTATCATCAGCATTAGAAAAACCACGATAATGGTTAAACCCAAGTCCTTCAAAAAAATCTTGATCAACTACTATTGCGCCAGTAGAAACAATAGAATCTATCATGTTATTTTCAATTAGATCAATAATTACTTTTTTTAGACCAGCTGAAACAAGAGATCCAGCTAGACACAAAATAATAGTACAATCTTTGTCCTCAATCATTTTTTCATAAATCTTACATGCACGAGCAAGATTTCTTGATTGAAAAGCCATTTTATCATA
>CAYYOO010000025.1:0-6092 GCA_964473335.1 uncultured Thermoplasmatales archaeon | reverse complement strand
GATTTACCTTCAGCTTTTCGGGGGATTGATATTACAAATATCATAATTGAACTACTTACAATTACTCGATGGGGAAAACTAGATTATTTGATTATTGACATGCCTCCAGGAATTGGAGATGAAACACTAGATGTAATTAATTTAGTTAAAAAAAGTAAATTCTTAGTTGTTACTACTCCATCTAAAGTTGCAATGGGTGCAGTAAATAAACTTTTAAAGATGCTTAAAGAACAAAACCTACCTATGGTTGGAGTTCTTGAAAATATGAAGATGAAAAAGGGCGATTATGTTAAAAATAGTGTTAATGAACTTGGTATTGATTATTTAGGTGCAATAGGTTTTGATGAAAACTTAGAAGAAGCAATTTCTGAACCGAAATTACTTCATGATACAAACTTTATGAAAGATATGGATAAAATTGTAAATAAAATACTGTGAAAGGAAGTTATGTTTTAATTATTGAAAACAAAAAAGATCAAAATATTTGCGTAGGAAAATTAGGAAATATTCTTTTTAAAAAAGGATTTTATGCATATGTTGGAAGTGCACTTAATAGCCTTGAGGGAAGAATTAATAGGCATAAAAGAACTGATAAAAAATTTCACTGGCATGTAGATTATCTCCTTGATAAAACTGAAATTGTAGAAGTTTTTTACAAAGAGAATAATGATAAAGAGGAATGTGTAATTGCTAAATCTTTTTCAAAGTTTGATTCTATCAAAGGTTTTGGTTGTAGTGATTGTAAATGTCAAAGCCATCTTTTTTATGGAAAATATGATGAGATAAAGAATTGTTCCACGAGTTTGAATCTCGTTTACTTTAAAATATAACATATGCAAAACCTTAATAATTTATTAAGGATATTAAAACCTGTGGAGGAGACCTATGGTCGCTATTGTTTATACAACTATAGATGATATTAGTGATGCAAGAAGAATGGCTCATACACTTGTTGAAGAACAAATTGTTGCCTGTGTAAATATCATCCCTGAAATAGAATCCTACTATAAATGGAAAGGGAAAACTGAAAACGAAAAAGAAATAATTCTAATTTGCAAAACAGTTGATAAAAACGTTAAAAAGACAATACAAAGAATAAAGGAATTACATAAATACGATCTACCTGCAATAATAGTCCTACCGATAATAGGCGGTCTTAAAGATTATCTAAACTATATCGAAAATGAGACATCATGAAAATAGTATCATTACTTTCAAGTGGCATTGATTCACCAGTAGCAACTTACCTTTTAAGTAAAAAAGTAAGTGAAATAATACTTTTACATGCTGATATAAAGCCTTTTACAGACAAAAATGAACATGAAAATTTCTTAGAACTATCAAAATATTTAAAAAAGATCATAGATAAAAAAATAAAAATAATTGTTTTATCACATGGTAAAAACCTTGAAAAATACATAAAAAACTGTGATAAAAAATTTACATGTGTATTTTGTAAGAGGATGCTTGTTAAATATGCTGAAGAGATATGTAAAAAAAATTCTTATGATGCAATTGTAATGGGGGATTCACTAGGGCAAGTCGCATCTCAAACCCTGCAAAATATATGTGTAGTTGACCAAGCAGTAAATGTACCTGTATTAAGACCTCTCATAGGTTTTGATAAACAAGAAATCGTTGATATCTCAAAAAAATTTGGAATATTTGAATATTCAATTCTTCCCACAGTGGGATGTACCGCTGTTCCAGATAAACCATCGACTTCAGCAAAAATTAAAAAAATAATAGCTGAAGAAGAAAAACTTGATATAGATGAGTTAGTAGAAGATACAGTTAATAATTCAAAAATTCTTAAAATTTAAAATCTATTTTTTCACTCCAACCTGAAATTGCCTTAGGTTTACAATCGATTTTTTTAATGTATGGTTTTATGTCAAGAACAGGTGTTCCTTCAATTGCGGCAAGACCTTTTACCTTCAAAATATTATCTTTTCTTTCTAAAAGCTCTGTCGCTGTATACCCGATTGGATTTGGATGGTTTGGTGAACGGGTTACAAAAACACCATGTTTTTTCATTTCCCAAGGTGTTTGAACTAGTAAATTATAAGAAGTTGATTTATGAAACCAGCAGAATAGATGGATGTGAGAATATCCTTCAATATCTTTAAGCCCTTCTTCAAACTCTTTAAAGATTTCTATTTCACATATTTCATCTGAACCCTGAGGTGGTGCTTCAGCTCTCGATTTATATATAGAATGAACAATTCCGATAACTTTCAGATCAACGTTTATTTTTTTCATTTTTCCATTCTTCTTCTCTTAAAAAGCTCTATTTTATCCATTGGATCGGTCATAGGTTTTTTACTGTGATATACATTTATTGTAGAAAGATTGGAGAATTTCTTTTCAATTTCATCTAGTTCTTTTACTGAAAGAGGTTTTTCTTTGCATGGTCTAAGGGGTGTATTTATTTGTACTTCATCTGGATTGATCTCTCTAGTTATTTTTGCAATTTCCAAAGCATTACTTTTATTTTTGTCAATAAACATGGTTTGAGTTGCAAATTTACCCTTGAATTCTTCTCTCATCTTTTTAATTCCAGTAAGTGTTTTTTCAAAAGTTATTTTTCTAACTGGGTGATTTATTTTTTTAAAGATATCTTTATTTCCTGCATCTAGCTTTGCAACAATTATATCAATTTTTTTTAAAGATTCTCTTACATCTTTTAAATAAAGAAGTGTTGAATTTGTAAGTATTGCAATTGGCAGATCTGATAAGTTCTTAATTTTATGAATTGCCTTATCCATGTTTTTTGCAAGTGTTGGTTCGCCAGTTCCAGATAGAGTTATCACATCGGGATTTGTTTTTATTAAAGCATCAGTTAGTTCACCTTCTAGTTTACCAATTGAAACAAAATTCCTTCTTTCAATAGTATGTTCTTCAGTTTCTTCTAGTTGACAATAGGAACATTCAAAAGAACAGATTTTTTTAGGTGAGCATATTAGATCAATGCCTAGTGAACTACCAAGCCTCCATGATGCAACTGGTCCGTATACAATGTTCATAATGTTTAATCCTTCATTTTTGTTGTATATATTAATGTTGTGAATTAATATTGAATTTTATTCATAACAAAATACTTTTTATTTATTATAATTTGAAACAAATTCTATTTATATATCTTCAACTCATAAAAATATATAATGATATTTATTTTAAGTAAAATGGAAATCTTTATATATCTATTAGCTATACTACATAGTGTAGGATGTAAGGAGCATTATACTACATATTGTATAAATTTTTTCTCTGGAGAGATTAGGATGGAGTGTCCTTTTTGCCACAAAAGTGAAACAAAAGTCACAGATTCTCGTGATACTGGAACACTTTCTATTAGGCGCCGAAGAGAGTGTCTTTCATGTGGTAAAAGATTCACAACTTACGAATACATTGAATTATCTCCCATATATGTTCTTAAAAAGGATGGGAGACGTGAGAAATTTGAAAGAACAAAAATAAAAAACGGTCTAGTGAGAGCACTTGAAAAAAGACCGGTAAGCACCGAAAAAATAGAGGAGCTCCTTGATACGATCGAGGAAAAAATAAGAAGAAACGGGTCTGAGGAGATAGATAGCAAACAGATTGGTGAATTTGTAATGGACGAACTAAAAAAAACAGATCACGTTGCATATATCAGATTTGCATCAGTCTACAGAAGCTTTGCAGATATATCTTCATTTGAAGAAGAAATTAAAAACTTGACAAAACAAAACGTAGTTGGAGGAATAGATGAAAAATGATAAGAAAAATTAGAAAACGGGATGGAAAAATCGCAGATTTTAACCCGATAAGAATCACAAATGCAATCTGGAAAGCAGCTCAAGCTGTAGGTGGAAAAGACCATCGAAGGGCAGCTGAGCTAACTGATAAAGTTCTAGAAATGATTGAAAACAATCTAGAAAAAGGAGAAATCCCAACAGTAGAAAAAGTTCAGGATTGCGTTGAAAAAACACTAATTGAAGAAGGACATGCAAAAACAGCAAAAGCTTACATTTTGTATCGTCATCAACATAGAGATATTAGAGAGATCGGCGGTTTATTAAAAGACATAGATGTAGTAGACGGATATCTATCGATGATGGACTGGAAAGTAAAAGAAAATAGTAACATGAGCTATTCCTTGCAGGGTCTAAATGTATATGCAACTGAAAACATAATCTCACATTACTGGCTTAATAAAATTTATCCACCTGAAATAGGTGAAGCTCACACTAGTGGAGATTATCATATTCATGATCTTGGTACACTTGGAGCTTACACCTATTTTGGAAAGGAAACTATAATTGCAAGATCAAATGGAAAAATATTTGTAACTTCTTTTCAGAAATTATATGAAAATCTAAAACACCCTGAAAAACTTCTTTCTAAAGAAGATGATGCATGGGGAAAATATCCTAAAGACATTGAAGTTCTTGATAAAAACGGTTGGACTAAAGTAACAAGAGTTGTAAAAAAAGCTAAAAACAAAGCAATGCATTTTATAAAAAATGAAGGCGGAAGATCAGTAATTGTCACTGAAGACCATCCCATGGTTCTAGGGGAAAATATCTTTAAAGAAGCAAAGAACATAAAATTTGAAGAGGATAAACTATTAACTGTTGATATTAAAAAACTCTTAAGTTCTGAAAATCTTTTTTCAAAAGATCATTTATATCTAGCTGAAGAACTCAATAGTCGAGGAGTTAAGGATTTTTTTATTGAAGGAATGCCTTTTGAAGAATATTGTAGATACTCAAAAGACCTTAAAATAGATGGTATTGTTTCAACATCAAATAATGCTGATTCCCTTCCAAATAAAATTAAACTCTCTGAAGACTTAGGCTATCTAGTTGGTTTTTATATAGCAGAAGGCTGGATGGAGCCACATAGAATTGGTATCACACAAAAAGATACAGATGAAAACCAAAAAATAATTGATAAAATTAAAAAAGCAGCATATGGTCTAGGGCTCCGAGTTTATTCAACTAAAGAAGAAGGAATTATTAGATTAAGAATTGCAAATTCCACACTTGTAAATTATCTTTTCAGTGAAATTTTCAATCTTGAAGGATTATGTAAAGATAAACATCTTCCAGATGAAATACTGAATTATAATAGTGATTTTGTAGAAGGATTATTAGCAGGAATCATTGACGGAGATGGATCTATTACCTCTTCAAATACAAGTATTTGTCTAAGAACTGCTTCAAGGACAATGCTTGAACAAATTGCTGTTGTAATGAATGTACTTGGATTTACAATACGTGATAGAAATCTTGAAGGAGTTGGATCTACAAGAAACTACAATGGAAGATTAATTACACAAAACTATCCATTGTATGGTGTTAGTTTTAGAACACTTGGTAAAACACTTCCATCATTAAAATACAGTTCAGCTGCTACTTCATCAAGAGCTTGGAGAGCAGAAGGATCAGGTTGGCATAAAGTATTAAACAATGAACAAACTGAAATCATGGATGATTATATCTATGATATCACAACTGAGTCGCATACTCTTGTAGTAAATGGTATGTGGAACCATAACTGTGTTGGCTGGGATCTAAAAGATATTCTTTTAAAAGGTTTTAAGGGAGTAGCTGGAAAAATTGAAAGTAAACCCGCTAAACACTTTGGAACTGCTCTCATGCAGATTGTTAACTATCTATATACCCTCCAGGGTGAAGCAGCAGGTGCTCAAGCTCTTTCAAACTTTGATTCACTTCTAGCACCATTCATTCACTATGACAATATAGATTATAAAGAGGTCAAGCAAGAAATGCAAAAATTCTTGTTTAATATGAATGTTCCAACTAGAGTTGGTTTTCAATCTTTAGCTCATGATGAACCAGTTGTATATAAAAAGAATGGTAAAATAAAGGTAGAATTAATTGGAAAACTAATTGAAGAGTACTTTGGAGAAAATAGAGAGTCTATAATAAAAAATATTGATGGATACGGAAATCCATCGAACGACTCCTTTGCATTAAGGCCAAATGAAAAAATTGAAGTAATCAGTTTTGACAAAAACGGAAAAGTTGGATGGCATCCAGTAAAAGCTCTGATAAAACACAAGGTAAAAACTAATGGATTTA
>CAYYOO010000024.1:0-22736 GCA_964473335.1 uncultured Thermoplasmatales archaeon | reverse complement strand
GATTTTGATAGAGCTGTTTTACATTTAACTTCAGTTATGTTCATTTAATAAAATCCTCAAGTCTTTTTTGATACATTTTGTTTTTTAATACAGCACTGTTTTTTATCCATCTATCTATCGGTATATCCATTTCAGTTTGAACATATTTCATTGCCTCATCAAAGGTATCAAACTTTCTAGGTTGGTTTTTAAATGCTCTTCTTACACTTTCACGAACATTCCATACACCAACAGGCATGATATAACCCGGATGTGCTTCTCTCATAATTACAATTCCAGCTTGCCTTCTTTCTTTGTGAAGTAGTTCATTAACTGCAAGTCTTGCTGCATAATAACATCCACCAATTTCAGCATAATCCTTTCTTCCTTCGTAAAACTCATAGCTGTTAAACATCGAGATTTTTTTTCCATAGGGATTCCATGTTGTATTTGGATACCATGCCTCGATTAGTTCATACTGCCATTCAGAAGGAAACATAAAAATTATCCAGCGGTTATCAAATTGTTCGAGTTGATAGATTCTATAATCATTCAACCATGGGAACTCTTTTGTTTTTTCACGTAGTTCTCTTCCAATTGTAGAGTCAACTGCTGTTATACTCCACCTAGTTGGTACAAATCTTCTATATTTATTTACTCCAAAAGCTCCAACGCTGAATGCTCTATTTATTTTTGTGATACTTACACCTTTTTTGTATAGATCAACTACTGCAGGTCTTGATTTTAGATCTGTGTCGTAATATGCTTTTTCTATGTTTTGTTCATATTTTGGGTTTGTGATATCAAATTTTTTTAGTGGTGCTGATGGACCATGAGGCTGGACTTCATCATAAAAAGCAATTTTACCGTAGGGTTTTTTGTTAAATATCGCTTCAGTAAATACACTATTTTTTGATAAAGCTAGTTCCTTTGTGTATTCAACAATTTTATTTGTGCTTTCTACATCATGTATATCAACAGTGTGCTTTCCTCTCACAAGCATTGTTCTAAAATCAACTATTTCATCTATTGATTTATCAAGCCATGTTTCTGGATTATCTATTTCTGAAGTATCTCCCATTACAGGTGGAATCATAGGGCCTATTGACACTTTTGGATAACCAATTCTTCCGATAAAAACACTTGGCGGTGAAGAACCACCTATCTTTAATGAATTGATCTTTGATTTGTACTTATTTTTTGAATAATATTTTAGTATCACCGGACATCGTGATTTACCACAAAGTAGTTTTGTTCCTCTACATAGAGTACACAGGCTAGAAGTTTGTTTTAATTCTGGCTGAATAAGCCTAATTTGTTTTTTTTGGTAAAAATTTTTCAATTATTTTCAATATTTTTTTGCTTATTTATATATCTTTTGTGGAGGTGATTTAAACAAATAACACCCTCTAAAATAATATAAATAAGATAAATTGATTAATATAATAGAAAAAGTTATAAATGGCTTAATATAACATATAATAGTGTTAAACATGAATAGAAAAAACCACACTGTAAAAAAGATTCTGCTAGTATTTTCAGTTTTTTTGATTTTGATGGTATCTATAGTAAACCCTGTTTTTGGAAATAGTTCAGCTAAAAATAATAAGGGTTTTACAAAAGGAGTATCTTTTACTAATGTTTCACCAGTTGAGAAAGCAACCTTTATAAATTTTGATAAAGAAGGAATCATTGACGATTTTGCTTATCTTTCCGCAATACCAACTGCAATATTTAATGATCCTTCAAACGGACGGGTTATTTCACACCCTATTTTATTTTATCAAGATGAAATGGATATAGAAGATGATAAAGAAAAGTCTTTAAATGCATTTCAGGGACTTGATTATTTTATGGAAGATTGGATGAGCTATTCAGATGGTAGACTTGATGAAATGACTCTTATAAACAAAGATAAAAAGGACATTCCAGATGATTGGGATTCTGAAAATTATTTCGAGATAGATAGTGATGATCCATATGAAATTGCAAAAGAACTATCACTTCATGATTGGTCTTATTCAGATAATGCTGTAATTGCTGTAATTGATGATAAATTTGAAGAATCAAACGTTGAGATCTCGAATTCTATTGAGGGTTCTTTAGAAAAATCTGAAGTTCAATCACTATCATTTGAAGTTCCGCAATTAAACCACATTACACCTCAATTTAAAGATTTTGAAGTACCTGATGGTTACAAATATTTAGATGCAAAGTTAAGATATAACAGCTTTTATATAAAACCCAGTTTCCTTGAAAAATTACCTGTTCCTGCAATTAATATCACTATTCCACCAGGAGATCCAAACATTGAACTTTTCTGCAGATATAACGACGAATGGATGCAGGTTGCTGCAACCTACGGTTGGAATGCAGTTTATGGGATGGCCATAGAAGAGACAGGTTCATATGTTTATAAAAATGGACCATGGAGGCTTGGTGTTACAGATGTACCAACCCACGAGATAAAAGATAATACTAAAAAAGTTGATCGTAACATCGGAATAGCAAAAATTGGAAGATATGGAACTTTTTTTGAAGCATTAAAGAACCTTAAAAACACTCAATATAAGGTCTTTATTGACATGTATCCAGGTAAAGTAATCGATGTTCCAGAGATGCCACCTTTTGGAGTTAAAAATGCAACTTTTAAATTAACATGGGACAACCCAAGTGTAAATCTTGGATTTTCATTAATTGGACCAGGTGGAGAAGAAGTTTTATCAAAACTAGAAAGCAATACAGATCAACAAGTAATGCATCTAGATCAATTAGGGGAATGTCTTGAGAATGAAAACTATAAATTATCTGTATTTGTAATGGATGATATCGATGAAAAGATCAATTTTGAAGTGGAATATTCGATAAAGCAAGGGATCGCAGAGAAAAAAGCTGATGCATTGACTTCAGCAACTGAGGGGGCAATCCTTGCAAGTATGATGAATGCACCTCTTATTTATACAAAATCATCAGAGATACCAAAACCAACTGAGGAAGTATTATATAAGTTAGGAGTAAAAGACATTACAATTGTTGATATCGGAGGGCACCTAACTAAAGAAATAAAACAAAAAATTAAAAATATCGCTAAAGTAAGTGATCATTTCATAAATTTGAAACCGATATATGATGAAATAAGAAAATATACTAATAGTAATGATGTAGTTTTTTCAACACTTGACCCATGGACTTATTGGTATGTGGAGAAAAGAAAACCTGCTGGTGAATATCCTGGAGCGCATTTCTTAGGCCCGGCTGCATTTAGTGCTGCTCATCATGGGACACCTCTTTTAATTGTAGAAAACCACCCACAACTTTCTTCATCTGTTGTATGGCATACTGAATTTTGGAAGCTTATGGAGAGAAGATCCGGAGGAGTTGCAGCTCTTCCTTCTGTTGCTGAGATGTATCTTACAGGCATTAGAGTTTATGATTTTCTCGATGAATATGGTTTTGACAAAGAAGGAAAAGAGATGATGGTCACAATAGCTGATAAGTTTGACATTGGCACTCCTTGGGATCGTGTGTTTGTAGGTAAGGCTGCACCCGGCCGTATATTTGGATCACCAACAGATACATCCTATTGGGTTTCAAGATCAATCTTTTATCCAGCATTAATCTTTGAAAACCCTGCTACAGAACCTAGGGGAAATGATCTTATAGATGGAAGTTCAAGCAAGAGACGTTTTCCATGGTGGGGAAAATTAGGACTTAAAATTACTGAAGAAGCAAAAGAGAAGAATTTTAAAAATCCTGTTCTAAACACATATGTCACCTATGCCCATAGATTTAATGAACGAGCCAGTAAATACTGGGGATGGGAATATAAAACTGCAACAGGGAAAATTCCGGGGGAATCAGTTTCTTTCAATAAGATAGATCAGGGAGTCATGGAAAAATACACTGATAGCGGATCTTATTTCCCAGATTTTACACAGTCTGAAGTAATACCTTTTTATCTTGAAAAAGGAGGATATGAAAGCGTATTTTCCACTAATTTTGAATCTGTTATGAGCAACTTAAACGAAGGTGTATTACTATGGATGGGTAGTGCCCATGGTGGAGCTGGAGGTAGTGGAACACTTGATTTTTGGAATGCTGATAGTCCTTTCACTCATGAAAAAAACCCATGGCGTGTTTATGAATGGTATCTTGGATCAACTGAAGAACCTGATACTCTTACTATGGAAAACTATGGTATTATTCCAATGCTTTTTGGTAATCCTACAGGAAAAGGTCTTACTGGTCACGGACTTTTTAGAACTAGTATAGATATTGGTCTAGCAAAAAAACCAGTACTCGATCTCATAGGCAAAGCATCAAATCTTCCTTTTATAAATTATTTTGCACCTGAATGGCTGAAAGATACAAACGATTATTATGATGGAGTGATCGGATCTGTTCTCTTGTTTAAACTAGCTTCAGATGTCCATACAGGATATGATTTTGATGAAAGCCTTGATAATATTCATTCAGCAGGTATTGTAAATGGATGCTGTCTTCTTGCAAATAAATATTTACATTTGACTATGATTAGACATGGCTCGGTATTTCAAATTCTGGACCCATGGCCAACTAGCTGGTATACTGCATGGTCACAGTTCTTACCAAGAAACATTGCTCTTGGTCAGACCGCTGGCGAAGCATATGTTGAAGGAATCAGTCATGTAGGGATTTTATATGTAAACGAACCTGAACCTCAGTGGTGGGTTGATTCAAAACAAAATGTGTGTTTCTTTGGAGATCCTGCTTTAAGACCTCTTGTACCTGGTACAGATTATAGCACAAACAACCATTGGACAGTTGAAGAAACAAAAGCAATCAACTATGATAAGGATATTTCAATCGCCGGCCATATGCCTTTTGGAGCTGAAAGTTATCCAAATGAAAGAGAACCAATGTCCTTATTAGAAGAATATTCAATGTTGATAGTTATATCAATAATTTTGATCTTAGCGGTTGCAATTATATTTTATATAATGAGAAAAAATAAGAAATAATAATTTCTTAAAATCAACTTTTCTTTTTTTATACTTAATATTGTGCTTTTCTATCATACAATTAAAGGATCATAAAACAAAAATTCTTTATTTAAAAAAACTAGATTTAAAAATAATTATTTTTTAGATGAAAATATTGTTATTAAAATAACATATAGATCCAGAACGTAAAATATCTTATAAAATTGTTATTTAAAAAAAATTTTGTTATTATAGTTACAACATATATTTATACTAGATGTTTATAAAAATAAATATAAAAAATAAAAAAAACAAAAATCTTTAAATAAGACACTTAATTAACGATTGTTAAAAATTATAAGAACTGTATAGAAAGATTTATATAAATGTTAGAATAAAATAAAAACAAGGTATAATAAATGAATATTATAACTGTTAATAAAAAAATGCTATTATTTTTCCTAGTATTAATATTAGTTCAGAGCCCGATCATTACATCAATTAGCATGCAAAGTCAACCTAGTTTTGATAAAGGCCCCTCTTACACCTCGGTTACCCCAATTAAAGAAGTTACAATGGTAGAATTTGATGAAAACTCGTATCTTGATGATTATTCTTATCTTGCAGCAGTACCAACATCTGTTTTTCAAAGTAACGGCAGACTATATTCAAATCCACTATTGTTCTTTGAAGAGGAATACACTGTAGAAGATAAAAAAGAAAGAAGTTTAAACGCTCGTCAAGGACTAGACTATTTTATGGACGACTGGATGCAATATTGCGATACAGAACTTTATCAAATGAATCTAATCAACGTTGATAAAAATGAGATACCTTCAGAATGGGATTCAAAAGAAGTAAATAGCATATCAAGCGAAAACATTTATGAAATAGCAAAGGAAATTGCTTTAAAAGACTGGTCTTACTCAGATAAGGCAGTTGTCGCAGTTTCTGATCAAGAATTCCAAGAAGAAGAATACGAATTCAGCTCAAAACTTGAAGGATCTTTAGATGGAAAAACTGCAATTAACAAAACTTTTTATTCTTCTCAAGCAGATAAACTAAACCCACGTTTTCATGAGTTTGAAGTCCCAGAGGGATATAAATATATAAAAGCAAGAACCTGGTGGGCATCTATTACTGCAGGGGAAAAAGGAGAATCTGATCTACCCTTGAGTTTGATTATTACAATTCCAGCTGCTGATCCAGATACCCAGTTCTATTGTGATTTTGGAAATGGAGAATGGCTACAAGTTGCATATACTCAATCATGGAATTTAGATACAGGCATGGACAAAGAAAGAACCCAGATGTATGCATATAGAAACGGTAAATGGAGACTTAGTGTAACAGATGTACCTACCTTTGAAACACACGGCTCAATAAAAGATATAATTAGAAATATGCTAAAAGGTGTAACATATCAATCAGACATAACAATTTTACCAGGTACTGAATTGGAAATACCTGAAAAAACTCCTTTTGGCTGTAGGGATGCAAACTTTAAATTGACATGGGATAACCCAAATATCGATCTAGGGATGTCAATAATTGGTCCTGCAGGAGAAGAAATAGTAAGTGCAATTGAACCGGAACTTAGTGAACAAAAAATTCATCTCGATCAATTAGGTGAATGTCCGGAGGGAAAAAAATATTCAGTTGCAGTATTCAAGCTTGATGAAAATGATGATCCAGTAGATTTCAAAATAGAATATGATTGGGGTAAAAATTTTACAAAACAAGAAGCAGATTCTCTTAGTTCTGCAACTGAAGGTGCTGTACTTGCAAGTCAACTAAATGCCCCTTTACTTTATACAGAATCATCAAAATTATCAAAAGAAACAGAGAAAGTTTTGTATAAACTTGGAGTGAAAGAGATATATTTAGTTGATTTAAATGGACATTTTAAAGACTCTGCATTAAATCAATTAGAATCTATTGCAAAAGTCAAAAAGCATTACCAAGAATATGAAGAGATATATAGATATATTACAGATTTATCCAATCAAAATGATATCATTATAACTACGATAGATCCGTGGACAAAATGGCTAGTTACCGAAAGAAAACCTTTCAAAGAAACAAAAGCAGCCTTGTTTATAGGCCCCTCGGCATATATTGCTGCTCATCATGGAAGTCCGGTAATTATAGTTGATAACCACCCTAAACTTTCTTCATCTGTTGTGTGGCATACTGAATTTTGGAAAAGACATGGTGGTGGATTTCCAGATCCGCCTTCTGCTCCAATGTCACTAACTGGAAGACAAGCCTATAGTTATTTCTCAGATATTGGACTTGATAAGCCCAAAATGGAGACAATGATTACTGTTGCTGACCAATACGACATAGGTGCACCATGGGATAGGACCTTTGTTGGAAGAGCAATGCCTGGTAAATTCTTTGGTTCTCCAGTAGACACAGCTTACTGGATATCAAGAAATGTCTTTTATCCTGCGCTTATATTTAATAACCCCGGAGCAAGTGAGAACGGTAACACTTACATTCAAGGGAGTGAAAGTAAAAGAAGAACACTATTTCCATTTGGACCGTTTGGTCTAAAAATCACTAAACCTGAAAGAGAAGAAGAATTTGCTTATCCTGTATTACACTCATATATGACATACAATCATCGATTAAATGAGGTTTTTGATAAATATTTTGGATTTAAATATGAATGCAGAGATAATATAATACCTGGATTTTCTGCATCCGATTATGCAATTGATGAAGGAGTTGTTCCAGGTAAAACAGGTGCTATTTGGCCTGATTTTAGTGCAACAATTTCAAATCCTTTTTATTTTGAAAAAGGAAAATTCAGCAATCTTTATTCTACTAGCTATAAACCTATAATTGAAAATTTGAACAGAGGAGTACTCCTTTGGAATTGTGGGACTCATGGAGGAGGGGGAAAATCTGGATACTTAATTGTTTGGCCTGAAAATGGCCTTAAAAGTCAAGGAGTTGATCTTCCAATAAAACTATTTGGTTATGAAAAGGAAAGTAATCCTTGGCGCGGTTATGATTTTCTTATGGGTTCAACTGAAACTCCTGACAGCATGACGATGAATGTACACGGGATAATCCCTGGATTAATAGGGAATCCAAATATGGATGGTTTATTTCCACTAGGTTGGGATTATACGATTAACGAAAAACCATTAAGACAAAACTTGTTTAAACTTATAAGCCGCATTCCAATTTTAGGAAATTTTGTTGATAACAGACCATGGCTTATGGATAGTACCTATTTTAAAGATGGAGTAGTTGGAGCAAAACTAGGTAGTTTTATACATCCTGAAACTGAATTGACAGGTTTTAATACTGATAAGGATCTTAAAAACCTTTATTCAATGGGATGGATTCTATCTGCATGTCTTCCTGCTTATAAATATTTACATTTGACAATGGTTAGACATGGTTCTTCTTTTCAGGTAGCAGACCCATGGCCTACTAGCTGGTATGCCTATTGGACCAACACAATGCCTAGAGATATTGTCTTAGGCGATACAGTTGGCGAAGCATATACAAAAGGTATAAGCCATGTAGGAAAGCTATATGCTACTGATCCGCCACAGTGGTGGTGGGATACTCTTCAAAATGTCGTGTACTTTGGTGATCCAGATCTAAGAATGTTTGTACCCGGAACAGATTACAGTAATGAAAACCATTGGACAAGAGCAGATGTAAAAGCGATGAGATATGATATAGATGCAAATATAGAAGGACATATGCCCTATGGTGCTACAGAATACCCAAATGAAAGAGAACCCGAACCAGTGATCGATGTAAATATATTACTTATTATTACAGCAATAATTGCAGTAATTATAGTTACAGTAATATATCTAAAAAAGAAAAAAACCAAAAAATAATTTTTCTTTTTTCTTTAAAAAATCTTATTTACCTGTTATCTTATTTTGATAAAATATTATGAGTGCAAAAAAAACAAATTCCAGCAGAAAAAGATCAAGGCCAGTTGAAAAACAAAGTACTTCTAAAAAACTTAAAAGAAACAAACCAGCGATGTTTCTTGCAATTTTTATTGTGTTTATTTTAGTTACAAGTTCAGCTTTTGCAATTTTTCAGTTTTTAGGTGGAAATAGTTTTCAACCTCAGCAAGAAATAAGTTATCAAGATGATCCAGAATATCAAGAATCTCTTGCAGGAACAAGTTATCCAGTTGCAGTTATTGAAACAAGTAAAGGTGCAATTGCTATTGAACTATATACTGATCAGGCACCTTATACATGTCAAAATTTTATTAATTTAGTAAATGACGGTTTTTATGATGGAATGATATTTCATAGGATATCAGATGATTTTATGATCCAGGCAGGTAAATCATTTCCAGATGGTTCAACAAAATCAAGTCCATATGGAAATATCCCAGAGTTCGAAGGTGGGATATCACATCTTGATGGTACAATCTCTATGGCAAGTACGGACGCTGGAGTCCCGGGATCTGCTGAGTTTTTTATTTGTGATAAAGCCCAATCGTTCTTAGACGGCAATTACGCTGCATTTGGTAGGACCATTTATGGCATAGATGTAGTTAGAGATATTGCAGATGATGATCACGATGCGAGTTTGGAACCTAGTCCCGGTGGTGGAAAACCAATAAATGATATTGTAATTAACAAAATAATAATGGTGAAAGAATAAAAGGAGGAATTTATATTAGTAAAAAAATTGCAAAATTTAGTACAAACATGGGAAATTTTAAAGCAGAACTTTTTAACGACAAAGCACCTCTCACTGTAGGAAACTTTAAAAAACTGGTTGATCAAAAATTTTATGATGGCTTTATTTTTCATAGAGTTATACCTGATTTTATGGTACAAACCGGGTGTCCACAAGGAACTGGTTATGGCGGTCCAGGTTACACCATCAAAGATGAATTTGATAAAACTATCAGTCATGAAAAAGGAGTTTTATCAATGGCCAACTCAGGTAGACCAAATACAGGTGGCTCACAATTTTTTATAACAGTTGCTAAAACCCCATGGCTTGATGGTAAACACACCATTTTTGGAAAAGTAATTGATGGAATGGATGTAGTTGATAAAATCTCAAAAGTTAAAACCGGGAGAAACGATAAACCCTTAAAGGACGTAAAGATTAACAGCATAAAGATTATTGAAAAATAAACTAGGGAGGAAAAATTGATCTATGATTCTATCTGATAAAGATATAGTTGAACTAATGAAAAAAGAGGAACTTGGAATTGAACCTTTTGTTGAAAAGAATTTAACACCAAATGGCTATGACCTATCAATTGATGAGGTTTTTATTAAAAAAAATAATGAACATATTAAGAAAGGTGAGGCAAAAATCCCCCCTCAGACATGGTTTGCAATTAGCACAAAGGAATTCATTAAGATGGGTCCTAAGGTTACTAGTCAACTATGGATCCGAAGTAGCTATGCAAGACGAGGTGTAATGGCTAGTTTTGGTAAAGTTGATGCCGGATTTCACGGAACACTTACTATAAGTTGCTTTAATAGTAATGATGAAACATTAAAAATACCAATTGGTGATCGTTTTTGTCAGATTGTTTTTGAAAACATGAGTAGCATTCCATCTGAACTTTATGATAAAAAATCAGGTAATTATCAAAATCAAATTGGTATAAAACTAAAGTAAAAACAAAGAAAAAATAGTTTTAACTCTTCCAAATGGTCAAAATTTTTCAATTAAGTTTATATATAACGTATTAAATATTAAAATAAAATTAAAAATATAATGAAGGGGGTTTTATATATGAAAAAAAGAACACTTTTAGTTAGTATAATATCAGTTTTTGTGATGGTTTCTGTAACATGGGCAATACCAGCTAATGTAAAAGCTTATGAGGCAGAAGGGAAAATAATATTAAATGAATTAATTAAATATTCAAAGAGTTTATCAAAAGACTCAGATTTTCAACAACTTATTGATTTACATTCAAATGAAAAGATGGAAAACATATTTAAACAAGTTTTAAACGCAAAAAATGAACAACAAATCAATGATCTTGCTGATCAATATCTAAACTTAATTGATCTAGAAAAAATGAATGAAATAATTGAAAGATTAAACCAGAGATATAAAACTCAGCTTGATATTTTATCATTGGACATAAATAATTTATATAACTCAAAAAAAGATTCCTACAATCTGCCTATCAAGGAATGTTATTATAAAATTACAGAAAATGAAGACGGAATAAGAATAGTTAAACTAGATACTGAGGAATCATCAGAAGACACCATTCTAATCCGAGGTTCAGATGGGGCAATAAAAATCTCAGATGGAGAATGGATAGATCATGATGCACTTGATAAACTTAAAGAATTTCTAAATTACCTGGCAGTTGGTGGAATAATCGGTTCATATGTTGGTATATACGTTGGAATGATCGGATTAGCCCTTGCAGAGCTTGGACTTGAGAGAATTGGATATTTAATTTTTAGATTTGGAATGAGATTAGGAGTTTTTGGATTATTTATCTCAATATATTCATATGTTTTATTAATGATTATTGATGTATTTGAGAAAATATTAGATAAGATTGATGATGACAATGCAAAACAGAAAAACAAATCATCTAAGTTAATAGAAATTTTAAAAAATAGAAGAGGAAAAACATCATTTTTCCAAAGTGTTATCGAAAAAATTGTTAGATATTTACAAAATATTAACTCTAATCTAAATTTTAATTAAAAATAGAAGGTGAAAAAAAATATGAAAAACAAAAAAATATTTAAAATAATAGTATTGACTATTGCTGCTCTTTTTATTGGAACTGCTTTTTTTCCAGCAATAAGCAGTAGTAATGTAAATACTAGAAAAGATAATATTGAAAAAGAAGAAAATGAAGAAAAATTATCACAAACTGGAGATGGAAATAAAGAGTATTGGGCTATAATTGCCTCTTGCGCAAGATATGATGATCCATCTGCTAATTTACCAATGACTTTTGCTCAGCAAAGATATCTATATTGGTCATTGCTTTCATCACCAAACTGGGATGCAAAACATATAATACTTTTAGTTAATGATTTCACAGATGTAAACCAGCCTTTAAAATACGCTGGTGGAGCAACAAAGGAGAACATACTTGAGGCTTTAGATGAAATGGCAGGAAAAGTTGATTCAGATGATGTGTTTTTATTTGCATGGCAGGGTCATGGTTCTCAAGTTGAAGATGATGACGGAGATGAAAAAACATTCCTCAGACCATTTGACAAATACGATGAAGTAATCTGTCCTTTTGACTGCAGAAGAAACGATGATGATGAATTAATTAATTTCATAAGAGATGATACACTTGGTGAAAAATTTGATAATATAAATGCTGAAGGACAATGTCTAATTTTTGAGTCATGTTTCAGTGGTGGTCTTGTTGATATGAGTAAAACCTCAGATGGGGCAGTAAACAGTGATGGTGATGACACTATTAATCCTGAGGAAGCAGAAGTTTACACAGAGGATTTCAAAGAGGATATAAAAAGTTATGATGCATCAGGTGTAGATGGACCAAACAGGATAGTATTAATGGCTAGTCTTGATAACTGTGTTGCCAGGTTAACTTATGCCTTTGGAGGGCCTCTAACCACTGCTATGGCACTTGGTTTTCTTGGAGCATTTAGAGGAAGTAAAAAAGATACAAATAATGATAATTTTATATCTGTAGAAGAAGCATTCAGATGGGCTCAACCAAGAGCTATAGGTATGATTTCAAGTTATTATCTTGGTATCTGGCTTTATATGATAGCTACCAATTATTTTTTACCAGAAGAAAGTGATCATCAATTATTAGATGCAATTATCAATGGAACAAAAATGTTCTTTTTAGAAGTTGTTTATATTCAGATAATGCTTAGGTTACAAGCACAAACATGGGCTTTTACATTTCCACATATGAGCGATAAATACCATCAACTAGGAGGACTTGAGATAGTTCAGTTGGATGAATCAGAAGAAGAAAATGTTTTATCAACACTTACATTACCTGATGAAATTTATACTAGAAAACCAACAGAGAAAAACTGGAATAATATTTTTAATTATCTAAAAACACAGACACCCCTTGGAGAATGGAGCGATCAAGAAATTATTGATTGGATGCCACCTTTAAATGATTTCTTACAGGTTTCATTTGATGATATACCTGAAGAATATGAACCTGGTTTTTTTGCTGAAATAGAGGAGGAATACAAGGTTAAAAAAGGACAGGAATTACAATTTTCAGCATCCATTTTAGGAGGAGAAAAACCATACTCTGTTGAATGGGATTTCGGCGATGGAACAACTAAAACTAGTTTAACACCAACCCATTTATACGATGAAAAAGGAGTATACACTGTGACTTTAACAGTTACAGACAAAAACGGAGAAACCGCACAAGATATTTACAATCCAGATGATCTACCAGAAAAAACAATTATTGTCACTGGTGAAAAAGGCAAATATATTCAAAATCCATTTTTCTTAAGGATTTATAAGATATTTCCATTCTTGCAAAAACTTTTTCTTTCTTAAGAATCAATATGTTATAGGACTTTACGAGCAAATGTAAGATATCCAGTATGACCAAGCATATCAAAACTCGGTCTTGTCCCATGATCAGATACTATCATTTCACGCTGAATGTTTTCAAAGGTTTTTACTTCAATAAAATTGTGTTTTTTTATTTCTTCTACTGTCTTTTCGACTTGGCTTATTAGAGGAGAGTAACAACATAGGTACCCGCCAATTTTTAATGAATTAAAAGAAGTATTCACTCCATCCCATGGATTTGGTATATCAAGAATTATTGCATCCAAGTTCTGCTCATCAATTCCTTTAGTAACATCCTTATGTTTTGTTTCAACAAAGTCTAAAAAACCACTTCTTTTCAGATTTTTTTTAGCATGTTTAATAAAATCAGTTCTTTTATCATAAGAAATAATCTTACCATTTGGTGCAACAGCATTGGCTAGAGCAATTGTTAGACTTCCAGAGCCGATTCCGGCTTCAAGGACAGTATCCCCTGATTTAATGGAGCAGAACATTACAATATATGCTGATTCCTTTGGCAGAATGATTTGTGCTTTTCTTTTAAGACCTTTGAGTTTATCCATTAAAGATGGTTTTAAAATATAGAAATCCTTGTTTCCTATCTTTATTTTTTCACCATATCTTTTTCCAACAAAACATTTTGGATCAATTACGCCTACACCTTTTACTTTATCAGTTTTTCCATCAGTATCAATAAAATATCTTTTCATTTTACTATCAATCAATACAATTGTTTCATTTTCTGATACTTTAACATCTGTCATAAATATCTACCTATACATATCAACTAGGGATCCAAAGCCTAGATCTTCCATTTCTATTTGATCAAGCCATTTCTCTTTACATGAACAATCTAAATCCTTTAATTCTTTTATATCCTGGTTTAAAGAAAATTTTGATATTCTATTTAAGAATTCTTTATCACAATTTTTACAGTTATGTGCACCACGAACTTTTCCGCCACCAGCGACATCACATTTTAATCTAACACTATTTCTAACTATCTTTTTACTTTCTTTAAGTATTTTTACAACACTAAAAAGATAAGGTGGTCTGTACATATTTTTTTTCCATAAGTATTCCACAACAGTTCTTCTTTGAACGTTACATGGATTAAAAGAGATCACATTTGTTAAATCCTTTATTTTTTTTACAGTATTTATCACATCATCTATCGATTCCTTTTCAGTTAAAAAAGGTGGTTTAATCAAGACATATGTTTTTAATCTGATGGAATGTTTTTTTAATAGGTCTGCTGATCTTTTAAAATCCTTAAAGCTGAATCCTTTGTTTATTATTTCTTGTCTTATATTGTCATCAGAAGTTTCTAGGCCTATTCCTATCTCAATTATTGTATCTTTTAATGTTTC
Organism: uncultured Thermoplasmatales archaeon; assembly: GCA_964473335.1. GTDB lineage: Archaea > Thermoplasmatota > E2 > DHVEG-1 > DHVEG-1 > CAYZTD01. The sequence continues at coordinate 7,885 of CAYYOO010000024.1, read as the reverse complement.
TTTAATTTCAAGAATGTTCTTTTCAGTTACATATTCTGGTCTAGATTCAAACGATATTTTATCTATCTTTTTACTTAGATCATTTAGGATTTTATCTCTAACATCCTTTGATATTTCTGTTTCATCCAAGAAACTTCCTGAGTTAAAGATTTTTACAAATCTTTGACCTTTATATTTCTCCATTGCAGTTTTATATTGAGAGAAAATTTCAGAATCACTTACTTTTTCCCATGCACTATCATTAAAGTATCCGCACATGGAGCATCCTGATTTATAGCACCATGTACAGCCACGTGTTCTAAAAATAATTACAAAGGTATCAACTATTTTTCCTTTGATTATATCCTTTTCAGACCAACATGCAACCGGTCTATTAAAGTCTCTTTTTTTAGGTTTAAAACCTTTTTTTAGATCCTTTGATAACTCTTGAATTTTTTTCATTTCTTATCTTTTTTCTTGTATCTAACTATTAAGATTACTGCGACAAGTGCTAAAAGGAATATTATTGTTTCAAAGCCTGGTACTTGTCTACAATCTGCTTGTGGCAGAGTTACACTTGGTGCATCTTCAGATCCTACACCTGTTTCATCAGCTACCTGAAAGTAATAAGTCTGTGAATCAACAATTGTATTATTACATATATCAGATGGAGTTATCACACATCTATCGGTACTTGTATACATTGTATAAAAATGAATTAAGTCTGCATAAACTTTCATTGTTACATTTTGATCTTTAGGCCATCCTTCATATTTTGGATATGTAATGTAATAATCTCCTTCTTTTTGTGTTACATTAATTTCATCGCTAGTTACACCATCTTCACCAGTTATTGTATAATATAATCTATCCACATCATCTTTAACAGCAAATTTGATTGAAGTAGCTGAACCAACAACTGGCCCAGGTGGGTTTTCTGAATTCAGTGGATCAGGGACATATATAGATTGATTGTTATACTCAAAATCTCCAGTTTCAGTTTTTGTTAGACCACTTAAATCAGTGGCTTTTAGAGAGTAGCTATAAGTCTTTTGTGTATCATTATTTTCAAAGGAATACTTGAATAAATCATCTAGGTAAGTATACTCTGATGCATCTACTGCTGTTCCATCAATTAAAAAAACTATATCTGATTTTTCAATTCCTGCATTATCAGTTATCTTTGCACAAAAATATACAGGACTACCTATCTCTTGAGAATCAGGTAGAACGACAAGATCTATTTTTGGATATTGATCATCATAGAAAGGTGGATTTACTAGTATTGTCAAAATTAGTAACCACGCAATGAAATAAACTGCATAACTTGTGAACCAGTTTTTCTTTGTAAAATCCGATGTATCAATTTTTAGTCTCATATAGAAATATTTTATAAACGAAGCACTAAATATTGCAACAAGAAGAACTAAAAACCAACGAATCTCTGTTTCTGGACCCATCAGGACAAAAAAAGCAAAGCATATTACTGCCATTACTACTGCAAACAAAAACGCAATAAACATTGATTTTATGTTTCTTCTTTCTTTTTTTAGAAAATCTTCTTTGTCAAATTTTGGAATCTTAAATCCTTTATCTTCCTCTTCATCTTTTTCTTTTCTTCTTTTTGCCATCGGAGTGGAAAAAGGATTCTTATTTAAAGGTTTTTCCGTTTAATAATATTTATTCCTTTTTCTCTTGTTGTTCCTTTTCTTTTTGTTGTTTTTTTGCCTTTTTTGCTTCTGCCTTTGCTTTCTTTTTTTCAAGTTTAAGGCGTTTCTTTTCAACTTCTGCATCTATTTTTTTCTTTTCAAGGTCATCTTTTGATTCATGATGAACTACTTCAACAACCTTTTTTTGTTCAGAATTAAGCCCAGATCTATATTTATAAGTTAAAAAAACAGAAGCAAGTGTATAAAAAACTAAGATCAAGCCTATTGCCACAACAATTGTATCATTTACTTTGACATTTGATAGTTCAAGAAAGGATCTAGTAGCAATAAGAACCGCTAATAAAACTGATCCAGCCCATGCATGATGACGGGACATATCATATTTTTTCTTATATTCAGCTAAGTTCTTTTTATTCATAGAAACTCAATACCTTTTGGAAGTTTATCAAGATATTTTCTAAAACCCTCTGGCCATTTATTTGGGTCAAGTCCTTTTTGAGCTAAGAATGCAGTGGTCCAGCGTTCAAGGCCAATTCCCGAGCAACCACTCCATAATTCACTTTTTTGTGCTTTTATGTTGAATGCATTAACGTATTTGTCACCAAGGATGCTTAAGTTTTGGAACTCGAGCCATTCTGATTTTTTTCTATCACCGCGATACGGCATATATGCTTCAAAATCTATTGTTCCAGTATCTTGAGTTTCCCTGTCTCCTATTTTTCCAGCTTGTTGCATATACCAAGGTGTGACCCATGCCATACGCCACTCAAGATCAAATATATCGTTGAAAACATGTTTGTATCTATCAAGCATCTTTTCACGTAGTGAAAGTAGCTGCTCAGATGTTCCTATGTATACTGGTTCGATCCTATGAAACTCATCGACTCGCTCTATTCCATGTCTTCCGCCAGATTCATATCTAGCTGATATTGCAGTATTATCATAAATTAAAACAGGCAGAGATTTTTCTGAGATGGTTTTACCTTTAAGACTCCAATAAATTAGTGGACATTGGGCATAGCATAATCCGCCAGATGGAAGACTGATATTTTTCTTTAGTTCATCAGAGGGAATTTCTTTTGTGATCTTTGTCAAGTCTACAAATTTCTCCCATTTATCTACATCCCTAGTTTTTGGTTCAACAACATAGTAGAACTCTCCAGGCATACCTTCCATATGACCTGTTTTTAGCCATACATCAAATGGGACTATATTTGATTCGATTATCTCTGAAAAACCAAGTGGTTTTAATATTTCCTCAATTGCAATTTTCTCCATTGTTTTTAGAATAGCTGCTGATTGAGCGCGATAAAACCATTTGCCCTTAGTTGGTCCTTGTTTTAGCCAGTTTTTTTTGACCATTTCTTCAGTTGGATCCTTAATCCAGACATGCTTTTTTTTACCTGATTCCCATATTGATTTCCAGAATTCGCCTTTTCCTTCGTAGTATTGATCTTCAACCTTTTCATGTACCCGATTGATCATTCTATCTATGTAGTTTCTTCTGAGAAACTCTTCGTCTAGTTCTTCTAAAACTAATTTAACAGTTTTATCTTTGATTTCAAGTTTTGCAAAAGGAATAGTAAAATCTTTTAATGGATTTTTTTCTAGTTCAAATATGATAACATAGCTTTCTATTTTTATTTCTCTGACACCAAGATGATGTTTTTTTCCAAATTCCTTACTGATATTGTTTTTTAGTTGTAAAAGAGCATTATGCGGACGAAAATTTGCTTTTGAAATTATTGTTAAAAATAAAGTATCTTTTTTGAAATTAATGTTCTTTATCTCAATTGTTTCATCTTTTTTTTTCAAGTTTTTTTGAAAACTATCTAGAAAATTTGTTATTTCTTTTTTTATTTTTGTAACATCGCTACTTAATGTAAATTCACTTTTTAGTTTAAATTCCATATGTTAAACCTCAAATAATTAATTATTTTTTAATTCTTATCTATTATTTTTTCTGCTACTGAAACACAGCTCAGATAATCATCTACTGTATGAAGTAAGGATTCGATACTATCTGAATCTATCTCAGCAATTAGAGTTTTATCTTTTATTTTTGATTTTACAAAACCTTGGTCATCTACTTTTACACTTTTTATGATTCTTTCTGCTTCTTTTTTTGTTTTTAAGGAGATTTCTATTTTACATTTTGATTTCATAAGCCTATTTTCCAATCTGGTTTACAATTATTTTATCTACTATTTCTAGAAAATCTTTTTCCTTATTTGAGCTGATTGTTGCACCTGATGCTATTGCATGACCTCCGCCATGTCCATTTAGTTCTGCTGCTGCCTTTTTCATAGCAGCCCCTAGGTCTAATCCTTTTTTTACTAAATCCTGATTTCCTCTGCAGGATACATGTATCTCACCATCTTTTCTAACAATTGAGATCAATGGTTTTTTAATATCAAGTATAAAGTTAGTTGCTATTCCACCTATTACTCCACCCATTGAGGATTTATCTGTATAAAAATATCTGAAACCATCTGTTTCTTTGAATCCTTCTTTTTCAAGTCTTAAAAGTTCATCTAGGACCTTTTCTTTGTATTCTTTTTCAAGTTCAACTGCCTTTGCAAACGATTTTTCATCATTTAGTGCTAGACAAAGACCTATTCCTCGATTTCCACCTTTTCCGCATGAGTCAATGATATCAGCAAATCTTTCTGTTTCCAAATCAAAGATATCTGTGTAATATCTTGGTCTTATAATTGTGTCAATTATGTTTTTTTCACATTTGTTTTTTATTAAAATTAGCATTAGATAGGATTGTATTTTTTTAATTTCATTTGAATTCAGTTCTTCTATTTTTTTATCTTTATCTATATTAAAGCCATCAAGAAGCTCATGGATCTTTTCTTTATTTCCTGATATACCGCTATAATATGGATCTATTGAATAGAAAAGGGAATCATATATTGTTCTACTTGAAAATTTTATACTTGTTTTTTCTTTAACGACGTCTTCTTTTACTGCTTTATCAATTATTTCTTTATTTAATCCTCTAAAACCGCCTATATATTGTTTATCGCCAGTCATTCCTGTTATTGCCAATGCCGCAAGATCAGTATTTTTTTTATCAAATTCTTTTGAAAACAAATATGCAATACTTGCACCGCATGCATCATAGTTACCATTTATTCCAAAATGGTTACAGTTTATCTGTAAAACATTATCTTTTGTTTCTTTTTTTATTGGTTGATGGTGATCTAAAATAATTGACTTGTTTTTCATTTCTTCAATTGTCTTGATTTGACCAGATCCCATATCTGAATATATTACTATTTCATTTTCCTCTTTTGAAACACGTTCAAGTCCTTTATCAAAAGGGTTTCTCATGAGTGTTGCATGAAAATTGTATCCTGCTCTATGTAGTGTTTTACATATTATTGCACAAGCAGATATTCCGTCTGCATCATAGTGAGAGATAACTCTAACTCTAGTATCTTTTGGATAAGATTTTATTTTTTCTGCTGCTTTTCTGCAAACTGAGTATATGTCATCTTTCATGAGAAATAAGAGAAAGAGAAACTAACTAAAAAGATATTTGTTTTTTATTCGAACATTAATTTTGCTGTTTTTGGACTGTATTTCCAATCACTTGGTAAAACATTATTTTTGATATAATATTTCACAAGCCTTCTTATCTTAGATTCTACAAGCTGAAGGTTTCTTTTATTAATAATGTCTTTTTTGTTTTCCTCTAGATGATTTCTAAGTTGAAGGGCTCTACTTATGAGATTTTTTAGGTCCTCGGGGATCTCCGGTTTCATATTATTTGCTTCTAAGATTTTACTAATTTTTTTACCTGTTGCTATCTGTACATCTGGTACTGCATATTGATCTCTGATTATCATTCCTATTTCACTAGTACTGTGTCCTTTTTTTCCTAGTTCGAGTACATGTGCTTCAACTTCACGTGGGTTCAAGCTACTCCAATCTGGATGACCTTTTCTTTCTGCAGGGTGTTTGGAACCTGATTTTCCTTTTCTTCTCGCATGCATTCTTGCCATAATATTACACCAAGTTATATCTTATTAAAGTAGAAATCGTATATAGTTGTGGTATATAAAAGTAAAGGATAAGAAAAAATTGGGTTTATTTTACTTTTTTAAACTTTGAACCAAGTTTCTTCATTATCTTTGGAAGGGTTGTATATTCCATATCCTCCATTGGAAGTCTGTGTGGCTCAAATGGGCCATGTCTTCTCATGTATTCCATTACTTCTTGAGATTTTTTTCTTGTGATATCAAAAGCAGGATCATCAAATAGATCAACTGGTTTTGTTAGTTTACCATTTTTTAATTGGAATCCAAGTGCTGTTACTCGTGGAGGGCCATCGAATCTGGTACATTGTGCATCGTTTACTGATACTGGCATCAATGGACCATTATGTGATCCTCTCATCCAACCAGATACCAAGTGTCCAAGTGAAAAAGCTTCAAGTATTTCTCCTACTGCCGGTAGGCCACTTTGACCTCTTACTGCTGCAACTGGATCGTCTTTTCCGACATATTCTCCAGCTATTTGGTAGAGTTTTTCAGATGAAACAGCTGATACTGGTTCATCGCTTGGTATTTTACTTGATTTCTTTGGATATACTCTTTTTATTACAAATCTAGATTTAGCACCAATTAATGCTAATAGGTCATACATATCCTCAGGAGTATTGAGCATCACACTTTTGTGTTTTAATATATCCCATACTTCAAAAGTGAAACCATCATGAAGAGATGGATCGATGATTAATCCTGCTGTGTTAAAGGGATCAGCAAACATCTTAAAGATTGGATAGTTAAATGCACCAGGCTCAGTTTTATCCATAAAAAAACAAAGTACTGGTTCTGCTTTTCTTTCTGTAAATTCCATTTCTGCAATACCTGGACCCATACCTCTTACATTTCCAGAGAATGCATCACATAAAAGGTCTTGACCTGCGCCATATAGACCAAGGTCTCTTGCTTTTTCTGTTGCTTCACAGAATGTATCCCAAGCAAGACTGTGGGTTTCCTTTGCATCAACACCATTTTTGTGTGTCATTATTAGTTCAAGGTCGTCACCACAGTGAGTGACATGAAAATCTGTAATAAGTTTGTCACGTTTTGCATCTATTAGCTTTCTATTTGCGATATCCTCTAAATCAGGATGAACCAATGCATGACCAGGCCATCCGCCGACATCGGCTTTTATTATACTGAATGTTGTTTTCATAATTTTTAAGCCTCCCTAAGATAGGTAACTGTTTTCATGGTATATATATTATATTTATAAATCATTTGGAAAAGATATAGTCGTAAAATATATATTTTGTGCTTAGTTTGCACCTAAATAACTGTGAAAAATATGACAATTGAAATCTATAACTCCCTTACAAGGAAAAGAGAAGAATTTAAACCTGTTGAAAAAGGTAAAATTAAGATGTATGTATGTGGGATGACAGTTTATTCTGATGCACACATCGGTCATGCGAGGACCTATTTTGCATTTGATATGATAAGAAGATATTTTGAATACAAGGGATTTAATGTAGAATACATCCAAAACATCACAGATGTCGATGATAAAATAATTAATGCTGCAAATAAAGAAGGTGTTGACCCACTTGAATATTCAAAAAAATTTGCAGATAGATGCCTAAAAGACCTTGACAGATTAGGTATTAGAAGAGCTGATAAATATCCAAAAGCTTCAGAAACTATTCCTGAAATGATTAAACTAACCGAGAGAATAATAGAAAATGGCTATGGTTATGAGGTAGATGGAGATGTATATTTTTCCGTTGAAAAGTTCAAGGATTACGGTAAACTATCTGGACAGAGACTTGAAGATCTTATGACTGGAACAAGGATCGATCCTAATGATAAAAAGAAAAATCCTTATGATTTTGCTCTTTGGAAAAGTGTAAAACCAGGTGAACCCAGCTGGGGCAGTCCATGGGGGGAGGGAAGACCTGGTTGGCATATAGAATGCTCAAGCATGAGCAGTAAATACCTTGGTCTTCCATTTGATATTCATGGTGGTGGGATGGACCTTAGATTTCCTCATCACGAAAATGAAATTGCTCAAGCTGAAGCAGCAACAGGCAAAAAATTTGCAAATTTCTGGATGCACATAGGTCTACTTACAGTTGAAGGAGAAAAGATGAGTAAATCAATTGGAAACATAATAAACATCAAGGATTTACTAAAAAATTGGGATCCTGAGGTTGTAAGATTCTTCTATGCTCAAGCTCA
>CAYYOO010000023.1:0-22830 GCA_964473335.1 uncultured Thermoplasmatales archaeon | reverse complement strand
AAATAGTTCATGCTAACCTGTAAACTTTTTATCAGATGTCTTTTTGCTTACTAGTTCATCATTCATATATATCCTAGTATCAAACCAACAAGAAGTACCAGAGGGTACTTCTATTTCAAGAGTGGCCTTTTTTTTATTATGCGGTTCTATTTCTAAGAGTGTTGCTGATTCTTTTTTTATTTCTAAACCATTATCTTTATAAAACAAAGCATCAATTTTTAAATCCTCAGCTTTTATGTTTCCTAGATTTTCTATATAGGAAACAACCTTGACTAATTTTTTACCATCAGACGAACTATATATTGTTAAAGATGAATTCTTCCATGTGTGATCGATAAAAGGTCTTGAATCTATAGAATAAACCTCTATTTCCGATGGATTTTTATATTTACTAAAAACAATCCCTAGCCTTTGCGGCGAGGTATCTAAAAAATAATAATTATCAGTATAATAATCATAACTCAAAGCATCTTCTGATAAATTAACACCTACGGCCATATGATCAGGTATACGTATGAGCGATACATCATATCCTAAATTACTAAGTAAAGACGAAATTAATATCGCTTTATCCTCGCAGTCCCCACCTCCATCATTATGATTTCTAAATAAAGATTCAATAGGATACTGCGGATCCTCGATTATTTCTTCACCTTCATCATAATCAGGTATATAATCTAGATATTGAACAAAACCTGCTACTTCGTTGATCTTTTCAGGATCTGTTCGGCTATGAAAATATTTACCATAATCAAGGTTTTCAATGAATAAATCCATAAAGAGATCTATATAATCATCATCATATTTATCAAACACAAAAGCAGAATAGTCATCAATAATCAACTTTTCATGAGTATTATAATATGAAAACAAATTGGAAGGGACTGGAACTGATAAAGAATTATCTAATCCTGCACTGTATATAGCTGTTTCACAGTATTTGATATTCTCAAATTTCATTTCTTCTTTAGTTAATAAATTAGAATCCTTGTCAAATATTTCTAAAGTTAAATCATCACCAAAATTTATATTATCTATATAAACAAAAGACTGAGTCGTATTATATTTTTTAGGAAGAATTGTACATGGCAATATGTTTGATTCATATATCTGATCATTATAGTTAATTTTTATTTTTTCAGGAAAAGCAGGACAATCACCGCTGTTATATAAATAAAACTCAATTTCTATTAATGAGTTTTTATCATGGGTTTTCCAGACGTTATAATAAACAGACATAATTTCTAGATCCGATCCAGCAAATGAAAAGGTTTTTGTTTTATCTTCCATTAGTTTTCCTTCAGAATCAAATGCCTTTAAAGATATTGATGTAGATGACAATGTCTCCCTATATGAGCCTATGTTTAGGATTGTATCATCTTTATCATAAAAAAATTCCCAGTCTAATATTTCCCCGGAGTTATCATAAGTTCTTAAATAGGTTTTCTCTTTAGTTTCAAATTCCAAAAAAACCGAGGGAAAACCTTCACTTTCTGTAACATACCAATTCTTTAGATTATAACTTGATGCACGTGAGAACAAGTCCTCAATAATGCAACCTGAAAAAAAACTAAATAAAAGAATAAATAAAGCAAAGATTATAATTATTTTTTTAGATTGCATCCTAACTATAGAACAGTTTTTGACTTTTCAATTTTGTTGTTTATTACAGTTCCAAGTCTTTTCATACCTTCCTTAATTTGATCGTTAGATGAATATGAAAAATTTAGCCTCATACTTCTCTCTCCACCGCCATCAACTTGAAATGCTTTACCATGTACATAGGCAACCTTTTCTTTAATTGAATCAAGGAACATGGTTTCCGTATCAATTCCTTCTGGAAGTGTTACCCATGCAAACATTCCGCCTTTTGGTTTATGACAGGTATAACCATCTGGGAAATACTCTTTCATATATTTCATCATAAGGTCCCTTTTTGGCTTGTACATTTCACATATTTTCATTATATGTAAATCAAGTGACCCCTTACGCATGAATTCATCTGCTAGATACTGAGTAAAGGTATTAGTACAAAGGTCTAATGCTTGTTTACAAATAATCATTTTTCTTGTTAGTTCAGGTGATGCAATAGTCCAGGCAAGTCTAAAACCAGGAGAAAGTATTTTTGAAAAAGTAGACATATAAATTACTCTACCTTCATCATCAAATGCTTTAATTGGTTTGACATGTGGTATATCAAAACGTAGTTTACCATATGGATCGTCTTCAACAATCACTAGATCATATTCATTAGCAATATCTATTAATTTTTTTCTTCGATTTTCCGGCATTACTACTCCAGCAGGATTTTGAAAAGTAGGAATAACATAGATAAACTTTGGAGTGATCTCCTCTTTAATCATTTTTTTTATTTTTTCTTCCAGTATATCTATCTTCATACCCTCGCTATCCAAGGGTATACCTTCAAGATTTGACTCGTAACTTCTAAAAGCATTAATTCCACCTAGATAACTAGGAAGACCTAAAATTGCCGTATCACCAGGGTTAAAAAATATTTTACCTATTGTGTCTAACGCCTGCTGAGAGCCGCTTGTAATTATTATTTCATCTTCAGTTACGTCAATTCCATCTTTAGATGATCTTTCAGCTAATGCTTCTCTAAGCCTATGATAACCCTGTGTTGTACCATATTGTAAAGCCTCTTTTCCCTTATGTTCCATTACATAATCAAAAACGCCTTCTAACTCTCTTATTGGAAAAGATTTTGGATTTGGCAGACCACCAGCAAATGAAATGATCTCAGGATCCTGAGTAACTTTAAGGAGCTCCCTAATAACGGATTTTCTCATCTTTGAAGCTCTATCTGAATATAGTCTTTTTATATCTGAGATAAAAACCACCAATTCTTGAAATAAATAATAGTTTTATATAAATTTTGTAAAAACTTTGAAATACTTGTAAAATAATATAGGGATACTATTTTTCTTTTTCAACTGAAAAAAATGATTTTCTATGTTCTTCAAATGCAGGCATTGTTTCAAGGGTATCTCTACATATATTAAAGCGATGGATTATATCTAAAGCTAGTTGTTGATCTGAATTCATGTCTCCTTCATCTGAAAACATTTTTGTTACTTCTTGTTTTTTTTCAAGATGTTTTTCGCCCATTTTAATCATACTTATTAGGTTAAGTTATGTTTATAAGCTTTTCTATAAATTTATAAGATAAAAAAAGGAATTTTTAGTTTTTAGGACTATAATGCACCAGTCATCTGTATTATTACCATTAAAACAATCACTACTGTAATAAAACATACACTTATGATATCCTCTTTTGTATTGTTTCTTATGTCCATCCCGTTCCCAGGTTCTCAATATGTAAATTCTATTTATGTAGCTTTTTTGTAGGTGAATATGCAGATAGATATGCACCAATATAACAAATAACGTATTTACACAAAATTTAAATGGGTGGTCAGGACTGCAGATATTGAACAAAAAGAGGTGTTTTTATATGGAGGCAATAATTTTAGCAGGTGGCTTTGGAACAAGATTAAGACCACTGACTTATACAAAAGCAAAACCATTATTACCTATTCTAAACAAACCAATGGTTTCTCATATAATTGAAATGCTGCCAAAAGAAATTAACAAAGTGATACTAGCTGTTAATTATAGGAAAGATCAAATTGAGGATTATTTAAAAAAAAAGGATTATAATATTGAAATTATTGTTAATGATGAACCAAAACCTCTTGGTACAGGTGGTGCTGTTAAATTTGCAGAAAAACACTTGACAGATACCTTCCTTGTTTTAAATAGCGATATAATTTGTTCACTTGACATATCAAAAATGATAGATTTCCACAATAAAAAACAATCAGTTTCAACTATTTCTTTGTGGCCTGTCGAAAATGTATCAGAGTTTGGAGTAGTAGATATAAAAGAAGATGGGCAAATAATTGGTTTTATGGAAAAACCTAAACCAGAAGATGCACCTTCAAACCTTATCAACGCAGGGGCTTATTATCTTGATACAATGGTCCTTGATTATATAGAAAAAGGCAAACTTGTATCTATGGAAAAAGAGATTTTCCCACAAATAATAAGAGATACCGGTAAATTCTATGGATATAAATTTGATGGATATTGGATGGACATTGGAAGAATAAAAAGCTATCTTGATGTGAACAAGTTTTTACTTGATAAAAAAAATATGGATAACTGCTTAGGTAGAAATGTTGAAATCAAAGGCAGAATCACAAAAACAACTCTTGGGGATAATGTAATTGTAGGTAAAAATTCTATTTTAGATCAAACAATTATCCTTGAAAACGCTAAAATTGAAGATAATTGTAAATTATCAAATTGTGTTATTGGTGAAAATGCAGTTGTAAAATCCAATTCAAATCTAAAATATACTGTTTTAGGAGCTAATGAAAATATTAATGAAAACACAATTTTAGATAACAAAATCGTTTGGACACAGGAAAAACCAAAGGGTTATCCTGATAAACAAATTGGCAATGTTATTGAAAAATAAATAAGGTATAAAAAAAATACAGAAAATCTATTTATACTTTTTTTATTTACCATTAAAAAACAGTCTATTGAGGATTAAAAATGACAAAATTATTTGGAACAAATGGAATAAGAGGAATAGTAAACAAAGATATGAACGTTGATCTAGCTTTAAACATAGGTAAAGCATGGGGAACATATCTTAAAAGAAAGATAAAAAACCCAAAAGTAGCAATAGGTACAGATGCTAGATTATCCAATCATATGTTAAAAAACGCAATAGCAGCAGGTTTAACCTCTACTGGTTGTAATGTAACAGATGTAGGTCTTGTTCCAACACCAACTCTTCAATATGCTGTTAAAGAAAAAGATTTTGACTCAGGTGTAATTATCACTGCATCACACAATCCACCCCATTTCAATGGAATCAAAGGCGTAGCAAGCGATGGCACAGAGTTTTCCAAAGATATAGAAGAAGAAATAGAAAAAATATATTTTGAAAAAAGTTTTAACCTTTCAGATTGGAAAGATGTTGGAAAAATAGATTTTTGGGATGGCTCTGTTGATCTATATATCAAGGGCATATTAAATAATATAGATGCTGAACTCATAAGAGAAAAAAATTATCATGTCGTCTTGGACTGCGGCAATGGCGCAGGAAGTTTAGTAACACCAATACTATTAAAAAAACTAAATTGTAAAATAACAGATTTATACTGCATTCCAGATGGAACATTTCCCGGTCATAATTCAGAACCATTACCAGAGAATCTAACAGAGTTAATTAAAAAAGTACCAGAGGTTAAAGCTGATATCGGTGCAGCTCAAGATGGAGATGCAGATAGAGCGATTTTCATTGATGAAAAAGGAAATTACATATGGGGAGATAAAACACTTGCTCTAGGAGCAAAACAATCTACAAATAAAAAAGGAGGAATAGCAGTAACCCCTGTTACTACTTCAAGCTGTTTTGATGATGTAGTAAAAGAAAACAATGGAAAAGTGATACACACCGCAGTTGGATCACCTATTGTTGCAAGAGTAATGATCGAAAATGATTCTGTGTTTGGAGGAGAAGAGAACGGGGGTTTGATTTTTCCAGAGATGCAATATTGTCGTGATTCAGCAATGTCTATTGCTAAAATCCTTGAATTCATGGCTAAAGAACAAAAAAATTTGTCAGATCTGATAGGCGAAATTCCTAAATATGAGGTATTTAAAACAAAAATGCCCTGTCCTAATGATAAAAAAGAAATTGTAATGAAAAAACTAGCTGAACAAACAAAAAAAGACGATGAGGTAACCGAAGTTGATGAAACAGATGGTGTGAAACTCTATTTCAAAAATGGATGGGTTCTTATGAGACCATCAGGAACTGAACCAATATTTCGCGTGTATTCAGAATCAAAAGATAAAAAAACAGCTGAAGAAATAGCAAAAAAATACAAAAAAATTACTGAAGAGATAATCAAAGAAATATAAAAACTAGTTCTAGAGATTAGATCTAAGGATTGGAGCTAGTTCAATTCCATTTTTTTTATCCATATTCAAAACATATTTTGTTCTACCGTGAGAAGTACCTCTCATCTTTACGATTTGGAAGGTTCTAATAAGGTCTCCTTTTCTCTCGATATCACCCAAAAAAAAGATTCCATCTGATATGAACTCTTCTATTTCATATTGAGAGTACTGAAGGACCATTGGAGGGACCTCTGAAGTTAAAAATGTTGTACAATTAAGTGAAGAAATTGAAGCACCCAATTTAAATATAAAGTCTCTTATCATCCTTTTTGTTTGAAGTCGGTAACATAGGGAAGTAATAGAATCGACAACAAGTCTAGTGGCCTTTAACTCTTTTGTAATATCTCTTACCACCTCAAACATTATATTTGCTTCTTCAAGTGAATACATTTCATGATTTAATCCTAATTCATCACTGATAGTCCATAGATCAATAATACTTATTTGACCTGATTTTACTAATTTTTTATCATAAAAATCATATAAACCTTGAAATTTTTTTAATTTAGGAAGACTTTCAGTTGCTGTAAAAAAAACTCCTTTTTCATCATTTTTTGCTCCATTCATCAAGAACTGCATAGATAAAGTGGTTTTACCAACTCCACTTCCCCCTGAAACAAGAGTAATGCTACCTTCAGGTATACCTCCTTTTAGCTCTTTATCAAGAATAGTTATACCTGTAGGGCAACGTAGTTTGCTCATTAAACCTCTCCTCAACAACCTTTATTTAAAATATGTAACATCCTTTTAATTGTTTTCAATTATTAAAGTAAATAAAAGGAATAAACTAATAATAGTAGTTCTCTTATTCGAATCTGAAAAGGATGTTTTATAATGACTCAAGACCAAGAATTATCTAGACTAATGATGATGGTAGAACAATATAAAGAACAATTAAGCCAACTTGATATGCAGATCTCATATCTTCAACAGGCAATTAATGAATATAATAAAGCTAAAATCACAGTTGAAAATCTAAAAGAAAATGAAAAGAATTCAGATATACTTCTGCCAATAGGCGGCGGCACTTATATTAATGCAAATGCTAAAGACACAAAAAAAATACTCTTTGACATAGGCGCAGGCTATGTAGTTGAAAAAAAATCAGAAGATGCAATAAAAAAGATCGAGGAAAGAACAAAAGATCTGAAAAAAAATATTGACAGAATCCAGGAGATTAAAACAAACACTCAAAATGAAGCATCAAAAGTATATCAAAGAGCTCAAGAATTATATCAAGAGCAAAACGAATAATAGGTAAAAAAATATGTTCAAGTTTTTAAAGAAAAAATTAAAAAGATTCGAAGATGAATTAGAAGAAGAACTAGAATCTGAGCTTAAAAAAGAAGAAAAACCAGTTATTAAAAAAGAAGAGAAAATTGAACCCACAAAAAAAGAAGAAACAAAAGAAGTTAAAACTGAAAAAAAAGTTGAAGAAAAACCCGTTGTTAAAAAAGAACCAAAAACTGTTGAAACAATAAAAAAACCCGAAAAAACTATACAAAAACCAAAAAAGAAAAGTATTGAAAAACAAAGAAGAGACGAAGAAATCGAAAGACAAATAGAAAAAAGTATTGAAACTGAACTTGAGCATACTCTTAGAACAAGAAAAAGCATCGAAGAAACAGTAAAAAAAGATAAAAAAGTTGGAAAGATAATCAGTGAAGAAAAATTAGATGATCTATTATGGGAGCTTGAAGTAGGTTTACTGGAGTCGGATGTAGCTTATTCAGTTATTGAAAGTATAAAAAAAGATATAAAAGAAGAACTTAAAATCACTTCAATTGAAAGAAATAAAATTGGTGAAGTAGTTGAAGAAGTTTTAAAAAATGCTATAAGCCATGTTTTAAAATCAAATAATTTTGACTTTTTTAATTTTATCAAAAATAAAGAAAAACCTGTTGTAATAATGTTTATCGGTGTAAATGGTAGTGGAAAGACTCTTTCTATTGCTAAAGTAGCAACTATGCTAAAAAACAAAGGTATTTCTAGTGTTATGGCTGCTGGAGATACATTTCGTGCTGGAGCAATAGAACAACTTGGCATTCATGCCGATAAAGTAGGGGTTAAAATTGTAAAACACGGCCCAGGCGCAGATCCCGCTGCAGTTGCTTATGATGCAATTGAACATGCAAAGGCAAAACATAAAGATGTAGTTTTACTTGATACAGCTGGTAGAGTTCAAACTAATATCAACTTAATGGACGAGATGGCTAAGATCAAAAGAGTTGCTAAACCCGACCTCATTATTTTTGTTGGAGATGCTCTATCTGGGAATGATGCAGTAGAACAAGCTAAAAGATTTAATGAAATTGTTGGAATTGATGGTGTTATCTTAACAAAGGTTGATACCGATGCAAAAGGTGGTAGTTCTCTATCTGTTGCATATACTATAGGTAAACCACTTTTATTTATAGGTGTAGGTCAAGAATATGAAGATCAAATTCCTTTTGATCCAGATTGGATGCTAGAAAATATTTTTGGAAATGAATAAGACCTCATTTTTTGGTTTTGGAAAGAACTGTAAAGAACCCTGGATAGATTTGTACAACAATTCCTTTTAAACCCTTTTTACAAAGTTATTTTTGAGGAGATAAAATATGATGATCGTTGGACAAGTATCATCCAAACAAGAAGCAAAAGAAATGGAATTTGTAGCAAAGTGTTTAGTTGTCGGAAACAGAGCAAGAATCTTAGCAGGGCAACTTAAGAATTAATTCGATGATTGATATGAGTTGCAAAAAAGATAAAAAAAGAAAAAAGAGCGTACCAAAAGAAATACCAATTATTTGGGTAAATATTTAACCATACTTCTTTTTTAATCTTTCCAAATGGGTTTTACCCATGAATCCATAAATCTTTTTGATAAATCAGGTCTTGCTTTTGAAATATCAGTTACAGTAATTATTCCTACTATCTCTTGATTTTTTAAAACAGGAAGTTTTTTAATATTATTTTCTTTCATTAATTCCAATGCATCTTCAATTTTTTCCAAAGGATGAATTGTTATCATTTCTTTTGTCATAATTTCTGATACTTTTGTTTCAATTGGATCTTTCTTTTCACATATTGTTCTTTCAATAATATCTCTCTCAGTTATAATTCCTTTAATTTTATTTTCTTCTGAAATTAGTATTGAACCAACACCAAGGTCTCTATATAGTAAAGATGCCTCATATACTGACTTATCTCCCTTAATACTGACTACATTTCTAGACATTATCTCTTTTACAAGCATAAAATACACCATACTATACGCTAATAAATTAAGTTATAAAACCCATAAGTTACTTATATAACAAACGATAATATCAAAAATAAATATTAGGGATATCTGTGAAAATAAAAAAACGAAATGAAATACTCAATGATGTAATAAAAGATGGTAAAAACCATCCCGAAGGATGGAATGCAATAATGGGTAAAGACAATAACAGATTATCAAAAGATTACTATATATCCCATCCAAAAATAGGCATATATCTCTTAAAAGAATACAACAAAAACCCTTTTGAAATTAAAGGTATCGGCGGTAAAATTGCAAGAAAAGTAGATCAAGACATTGCTTCAAAGATAAAAAAGAAAAGTGGAGACTTTGGAATAATCCAAGGAAATTTTCAAAAGATACTTAAAAATCTTGAAAAAGGAATTAGACCTCAATCAATTCTTAAACAAGCAGTAAAAGGTAAAAAAGACCTGGGAATAAAAATGCCAGTTAGAGGTAAAGCTAGTTCGTCTAAAAAGATATTTGATGATATTAATTCAAATAAATCAGACAATAAAAAAAAGATAGATTCAAAATTTGAAAAGATTGCATATAATGATGGATTATATCATGGATTTGATTGATCTAGGATAAATATTTTTTTATTTCTTCTTTTGCTTTTTTTCTTTTATTTGCTATTTTATTTAATATATCACCCATCAGTTCTGAAGCATACTTTTTACACATTCCACACATCTGTTCTCCATTTTTACATTTTGTATATATCTCTTGTAATTCTTTGTCATCTTCTATTAGATGGTACAAAAATAATTCATATATGACACATTCATCTGGTTTTCCACCGTGTTTTTTTTGCTCTTCAAGGGACACTGCACCACCAGTTTTTGATTTCATTATTTTTTTCTTAGCTACATCTGGTGTATCAGTTAAAAAAATAGCGCTTTCTGGTTTTGATGATGACATCTTATCACCCGTAAGACCAGTCATGAACCTATGAAAAGTTGCAGATGGTTGAAAAAATGCATATCCATCAAATTTAGTTTCATTTTTTACTAGTTTTTCATCTATTATAGAAATATCTGATTCTTCTGCATCCTCAATGTAAATTGCCTTATACTTGGGTATTTTTTTAAGTTTTGAAAAATTTAATTTCTTTAATGTCTTTTCTGCAAAATCAAGCAAATTATCAATATTTTCATCGACTTTTACAAAAACACCTATTTTGTTATCCTTTGTTATTTTTACATTATAAAGCCGATGTGATTTTGCTATATCCCTGCAGAGTCTAATGTGAGGATCTTGATCCACTCCAACTGGTACAAGTGTTGGCCTAGTCCCACCATATTTTTCGAGCTGTACATGTAAAATATCACCTGTCTGGATCATAGGTGAAAAAATATGTGCCATGCTTGTTGATTTATCAAAGCCATATGTTGCCTGCATTTGAGACCAGTTAACCTTATTTCCCAGTAGAAATGCTAAATCCTTTACATCTTGGTTTTTTGATTGAAAATAGATCCTTGTTTTTTCTGGTTTTAAACCAAGTGCAATATAGTTTGAAATATATTCATCTAAAGCATATTTTTTTGTTTCTTCTAGTGTGTATCCTCGTGTTGCAAATGATTCAAAGTCTGCAACTGCTATATTTATATCAGCACCTAGACTCTGATAGTATATCACTTCATCGATTACCATCTTGTGACCTAGATGCATTTTTCCTGAGGGCATTAGACCAGTCAGTATCGCCCATGGTTTTTTGTTTAGGACTGCATCTTTTATCTGTTCAAAACCTCTATGACCAAATATCACTCCTCTTCTCAGAAGCCTGTGTATGTTTTTAAAATCTTTATAAAGATCTTGTGAAAATTCTTCTATTCCAAATTCATCTCGAAGTCTTGCATAATCTTGATAGGTTGTACTACTCCACGGGTCAATTTTCATCTGTATCAAAATATACTAAACACTATTTATTTCAAAAAACTTGCCTTTTTGTTTATCATTATAAAATATTTCAAATAGTACGCTGAGGGGGAGATTTGAACTCCCGCTTCCAGTGGAAACCGGTTTTCAAGACCGGCGCGTTAGGCCAGACTTTGCTACCTCAGCATAAAATCAATGGAACTTTGTAATAAAAGGAATAATAAAAAAAGTTTTGTAAAAAAATTATGAGCGTAAAACAATTTCAATGTTTACGCCATCTGGAACTTGTATTCGCATAAGTTGACGAAGAGCTCTGTCACTAGCATCAAGATCAATTAGTCTTTTGTGTATTCTCATCTCCCAGCGATCCCAGGTCTCAGTTCCCTCACCATCAGGGCTTTTCCTGCATGGGACCTTTAGATGCTTGGTTGGAAGTGGAATAGGTCCACTAAGATCAACACCAGTTCTTTCTGCAATCATCTTTATTTGATTGCAAACTTCGTCGAGTTTTTTTGCATCGGTACTTACAAGTGATATTCGTGCTTTCTGTGCCATTATTGAGTACTCCAGATAATATTTCTTTTTTTAGAAAATAAAAAAAATTTAGAAGCTATTATTTAGCTTCCTCAACTTCAAGACATATACCTGCAGCTACAGTTTGACCCATATCTCTAATTGCAAACCTTCCAAGATGTGGAATCTTTTTAGATGGTTCAATTACCATAGGTCTTGTTGGTACGATTTTAACAATTGCTGCATCGCCAGTTTTAATAAAATCTGGATTTTCTTCTTTTACTTGACCTGTCTTTGGATCAAGTTTCTTTTGAATTTCATCAAATCTACATGCTACTTGAGCGGTATAACAGTGGAAAACTGGCGTATATCCTTTTGTTATTACACTAGGATGGTTTAAAACCATGATTTGTGCAGTAAAGGCTTTTGCAACTGTTGGTGGATCGTTTACTGGTCCAGCAACATCGCCTCGTCTGATTTCGTTTTTACCAACGCCTCTCATGTTTACTCCAACGTTGTCGCCAGGTTGTGCTTGATTGATTTGTTCATGGTGCATCTCTATTGTTTTTACTTCACCAGTTGCTCCACCAGGTTTCATACTTGGTTTAAAGATAACTTTTTGACCAGGTTTCATAACACCAGTCTCAATTTTTCCAACAGGTACAGTTCCTACACCTTTGATTGTATATACATCTTGAATTGGCCATCTTAATGGTAGATTTGTTGGTTTATCTTCAAGTTTAAATTCATCAATTGCTTGAAGGATTGTTTTTCCATCCCACCAATCAAGTTTGCCTTTGTCTTTTGCAGAGTTATCACCAGCAAATGCAGAAACTGGAATGAATTTAACTTGATCATCCTTGTATCCAACGCTTTTTGCAAGTTTTTGGACATCGTTTCTGACAGCTTCAAATCTTGCTTTGTCATAGGCTGGTTTAGTAGCATCCATTTTGTTGATTGCTATGATCATTTGTTTTACACCAAGTGTTCTAGCAAGAAACATATGTTCTTTAGTCTGAGCCATTACACCCTCTGGTGCTGCAACAACTAGAATTGCTGCATCAGCTTGTGATGTTCCAGTAATCATGTTTTTAACAAAATCTCTGTGCCCTGGAGCATCAATAATTGTTACATAATAATTATCAGTGTTAAATCTCTTGTGAGCTACATCAATAGTAACTCCTCTTTCTCGCTCTTCTTTTAGATTATCAAAAATCCAAGCGAGAGCAAAACTTTCTTTACCTTTACCCTTGGCTTCTTCTTTATATTTTTCAAGCATATGTTTTGGAAATTGACCTGTGTCAAGTAAAATCCTACCAACTAGAGTAGATTTTCCATGGTCGACATGACCAATAATAACCAGGTTCAAATGTGGTTTATCTGCCATTTTATTTTTTCCTCCTTTTTAAACAAATTAGTTTTTATCATATATTTTTTTCTATTATTATAGTTCTTAAGTTTGATAGCCGTATAGGCTTCCTATTTATAAGTTTTATTCTAACAAATAATCAAACTTTACGGATGGGCTCGGCCGGATTTGAACCGGCGACCTCCGCCATGTCAAGGCGACGTCATAACCACCTAGACCACGAGCCCGAATGTTTTTTTGTAGAAATCTGAATAAATGCCTCTTTTTTAAATGTTTCATTAAATTTTTTTTATTTTTTTGCATGTAAAAATGCATCTGCATATGTAATTGAGCAAATATATACTAAAAATGTTAATAAAGATACAGCTCATATCTATCAGTCTAATATTCGGAGAGGGATGCATGAACGGATATAATAGGTTAATAAATAGTACGAGGAATAATTTTTTTGGTAAAGTAAGTGAAATTGATGATGAGACTTTTCATTTTTGGAAAGATGAGCTACAAAAAGAATTACCTTCTTTTTGGGAAGAAATCATTGAAAAACCATAATTTTATTTAGTCTAATATTTGCATAAAGATTAAAAATACTTTAGTATATTAGCAGCCTTCAATATGGATTATAAAAAACCTTCATTAACAGTCGATGGTGCGATAATAAAAAACGAAAAAATATTATTGATCAAACGAAAGAATAATCCTTTTAAGAACAGATGGGCTCTTCCTGGAGGATTTGTTGAATACGGGGAAAAAACTGAAACTGCTGTAAAAAGAGAAGTTTTTGAAGAAACTGGTTTAGAAACTAATGTTAAAAAGCTAATTGGTGTTTACTCAGACCCCGGCCGTGACCCACGTGGTCATACGATATCTATTGTATATTTACTAGATATTAAAAAGGGAAAGATTAATAGTGGAGACGATGCAATTGATGCTAAGTTCTTTAATCTATATAATTTACCTGATTTGAGTTTTGACCATAATAAAATAATTTCAGATATAAGGAGGGAAAAATAAAATATGTTTTGTCCAAAATGTAAGGCTTTAATGTACCCAAAAGATAATGAGATGATATGTCGTAAATGTGGATACAAAAAAAAGAAGGAAAAAAGAAATATTGTAGTTGAAAAACAA
This sequence comes from uncultured Thermoplasmatales archaeon, assembly GCA_964473335.1. Lineage (GTDB taxonomy): Archaea > Thermoplasmatota > E2 > DHVEG-1 > DHVEG-1 > CAYZTD01. The sequence continues at coordinate 8,668 of CAYYOO010000023.1, read as the reverse complement.
GAAAAAAAGGAAGTGACGCTAATTGAAAGTAAAGAAGATAGAAATGTACTTCCTAAAACCAAGATCAAGTGCCCAAAATGCGATAACAATGAAGCATACTGGATGATTAGACAGATGAGAAGTAGTGATGAACCAGAGAGTAGATTCTATACTTGTACAAAATGCGGCCATAAATGGCGAGAGGACTAAGAAAATAATCCATTTTATAGCGAAATATTTATATATTTATAAAAATATGTTATTTAATAGAAACCAATTTTACTTTTAATTGGGGGATAAAATGAAAAAGAATCTAAAAAAAATAATGGCATTAAGTATATGTTTAATCTTTTTATTGACAATCGGAAACAGTGTTATAGGTATAGAAATAGACCAAGGGAAAAATAAAAAAGAAGTAAAAAATGAATCTATCACAAAAACAGTTACTCTTTACAGACACGGCCTAGATGGAAAAGTAAAGCCAGTTGAAGTTGTTTTAGATCTATCAGATAATGAAGATCTAGAAATGGCAATTGAAGAAAAATGTAAAGAACTATTCAAAACTGATAAAGAATTCAGTGATTACTTAAATGAAGTCATTGAGAACTATAACGATTCAAATATTACAAGTGGCGTAGGACTATATTTTGTTTTATCAAGAGGTAAAGGAATCCATTTCCAAACTAAAATGACTGAGAAGCTTATTTTAAGACATTTAATGAACAAATTTAAAATCCCAAAATTTTTGATAAATCTCTTTGTAAAAATCAGAACAAAATCGATCACTTGCATTTATAGAAATAATTTAGCATTCAGTTCAGTTCAACCAATCATAAACTTAATTGGAAATAACACAAACGGAACAACTATTAAAGGTCCACATACTATTAGTATGGGTGGATTTAAAGGTTACACGGGTTGGTATAAAAGAGTAAAGTTCTCAATGCTTTTTGGTCGAACCATCTGTGGTTTTTGCAAAGGCTATGCTCTAATAGAATAAATTATACCGTCAGTGTTATAAACTCAAAGCGTATTAAAAGTTTAAAAAATTTGAATCCATAATATATTCAAAATATAATTGGGGAGGAAAAAATAGTATGTTTAATGCAAAAGTAAAATCAGAGGTACTGAAAGGAGTTATTGATGTTACTTCTCCTTTGGTAAACGAAGTTAAACTCAATATTAATGCTAAAGGCATTTCTCTAAGAGCTGTTGATCCTGCACATGTAGCAATGGTAGATCTGCAAATAAAAAAAGATGCTTTTGATGATTATAAAGCAGATGAAATGGAACTCGGTGTTGACATGGATAAATTTGCAGGAATAATGCGTTTATCAAGTTCAGGAGATACAGTAAACCTACTATATGATGAAGACTCAAATCGTTTGATTGTAAAAATCGGAAATCTTGTAAGAAAAATGGGACTTATTGATACAGCAGGCATGCCTGACCCAAAAATGCCAAATCTTAATCTACCAGGTAAAGTAGTAATAAAGGCATCAGAGTTGACCCAAGGCGTCAGAGCATCTGAAGCTGTTTCTGATCATTTAGCATTAACTGTTAACAATAAAGATTTTGAATTATTTGCAGAAGGCGATACTGATACAGTCAATCTAAAGCTTCCAAAGGACCTACTTTTAGAATTAAATGCAAAAGAAAAATGTAAAAGTCTTTTTTCAATTGATTATTTCAGCAATATGATAAAGCCAATCACTGGAGATAATCCAGTAACAATAATGGTTGGAAACGATAATCCAATAAAAGTAGAGTTTAGTATTGCAAATAAAAAAGGACATGTCACCTATTTACTTGCACCAAGAATCGAATCAGAATAAAAATTAGATTTTTTGAGGTGTAATATATAATAAAAGAGGGTAGACGCCGACGATATATAGGTTTTATTTTAGATAAAGAAAAAAATACCTTTGTTTCTAAAGGAGATATGATAAAAAAGATTAGAAAAAGATCTTTTGAATTGTTCAAAGAGGAAAATAAAAAAAAGAGTTTTTTTCTTATTCGTTTCAACGGGTATAAAGGTATACTTAGATGTAAGAATACTGAAAAAGAAGATGCAATAGATCTATTAAAATCAATAGAATCTATTAATTCTGCAAAAGTAAAAATTAAAACAGTTGGTACATCTGGTACAATTAAGTCGTTAATAAAAAAACATCTTGAAAAATACTAATTTAATAAGCAAAACATTACTTTTTTTACAATATTTATGCAGGTGAATATGCATTTGAATAATTAGAAAAGCGATAAGTTATTAAAAGAACCAAACATATAGAATAGTGAGTTGAAGATGGGATGCAGGATGGAGATATTAGGGATGAGTCTCCTGAGACTCTAAGACCTTTAGTGATGAGGTCTCTTAGGAGAAGTAGCGTAAGAAAAAAAATTACAGAGTACCTTTTTGATATTAGTCCAAGTGGAAGTTATACTTCTGATATTGCTTATAATGTTAAAACTACACCTACTAATGTAATAGGTGCAATTAGAGGAATGAACTCAAGATATAGAAAGGAAGAGTCATTAATTGGCCTTAATTTAGTTGAAAAAATAGAAAGTAAGCATAATGTAAAAATCTATAAACTTACCCAATATGGCGAAAAAATTGTTAGAGACATGAGAGAAAGGCCATAAAAAGTTCAAGATTACTTGGATGATGTTTTTAAGAACTTTATTAGGAGATTGTAAATAGTTTTTTTAGGTTAGATAAAAAAATATAGTTAAGCCGCTGACGGGAATTGAACCCGTGACCTATTCCTTACCAAGGAATCGCTATACCTCTAAGCCACAGCGGCATAAACTCGCTTGACGTGAATGTAAAAGGGTTTATTTTATTTTTTGTACGAATTTTTCCTAAATAATTTATTTTGGGTTAAAAGATAAAATTTTTTACTAATGAACCTATTTTCCTAAAAATAGGAAGCATTGTTATGAACCCAATTGACCTACCAGACGTGCAATCAGGACCAAGCGAATCAGATTTTAAACTAACGAGAGTTGGAGTCACTGGAGTAAAAAAACTTGTTTATATAAAAAGACCAAATTCAAAACAGGCTATGCCTCTTGTTGTAAAAATGGATTTATTTGTTGATCTTCCTGCCAAACAGAAAGGAAGTCATATGAGTAGAAACCTTGAGCTTTTTTCTGAAACAATTGATGAAAAGTTGCAAACTCAGGTTTCAGACCTTGAATCTTTTTGTTCTCAAATCGCTAAACTTCTTCTTAAAAAACATGATTATGCTACTTTTTCTGAAGTAAAAGCTGAAGCTGATTATTTTTTGGAAAGAACTTACCCGGATGGAAAAAAAGGACTTGAACCGTATAAGCTTGTATCTGAGGCAAGAGCAAAGGGTACAGGTGAAACAAAGAAACTCATTGGTGTTAAAGTAATTGGTATGACTGCGTGTCCATGTGCTAGAGAAGTTATAAATAAGATTGGAAATTATGATAAAAAAGATATCCCACCTACACATAATCAGAGAAATATTACAACACTTATGATCGAAGTTCCTGGTGAAAATAAATCAGTTGATGCAAATGATCTAATAGATATTGCTGAGAAATCATTTAGCAGCCCTACATATGGAATCCTTAAAAGAAGAGAAGAAGGAAAACTTGTATATGATGCACATAAAAACCCAAAGTTTGTTGAAGATGTCGTAAGAGATATACTTAGTCTTATTTTAGAAAAATACAAGAATTTACCAGATGATGTAATTGTTATTGTTAGAAGTGAAAGCGAAGAATCAATCCATAAACATAATGCTTTTGCTGAAAGAGTCACTACTCTTGGTGAACTACGGAAATAGAAAAATCTTCAATAAATTTTAAATTACCTTTTTTGATTAAAACATTCTATGTCAAAATATAAAATCGCGTGGCTACCTGGAGATGGTGTCGGAAATGATGTTATGGATTGTGCAAAGATAATTCTTGACACAATCGGACTTGATGCTGAATATATACCTGGAGACGTAGGATGGGAATTCTGGAAAACTGAAGGCGATCCTCTTCCTAAAAGAACTATTGATCTTTTAAGTAAATGTGATTGCTGCTTGTTTGGAGCTATTACATCAAAGCCAAATCAGGAAGCTCAAAAAGAATTAAAGCCGGAGTTACAAAATAAAGGATATGTTTATTCAAGCCCTATTGTAAGACTGAGACAGCATTTTAATTTGCATACAAACATGAGGCCTTGTAAAGCATTTGAAGGAAATCCTTTGAACTATCGTGATGATATAGATATTATAGTTTTCAGAGAAAACACTCAAGGTCTTTATGCTGGTGTTGAATTCAGCCCTGTTCCTGAAAACATTTTTGAAGCGTTGAGTACTCATCCAAAGATGAAAAAATTCAAAGATGTACCACTTGCTGATATGGCAATTTCTACAAGGATTTTTACTAGAGATGGCTGTAGAAGTATCATCAGTCAGGGTTTTGAATATGCAAAAAAACACAATCGTAAAAGTGTAACGATTGTTGAAAAACCAAATGTCATCCGTGAAACAAGCGGAATGATGGTCGAAGAAGCAAGAAAGATTGCTAAAAAATATCCGGGTATTGAAGAGTGGGAAACAAACATTGATGCAATGTGTATGTGGCTAGTTAAAAACCCTCAAGATTATGATGTGCTAGTTTCAAGTAACATGTTTGGCGATATTGTTTCAGATCTTTGCGCACAATTAGTTGGAGGTCTTGGTTTTGCAGCTAGTGGAAACATCGGTGATGATTTTGCTATATTTGAACCAACCCATGGCAGTGCTCCAAAATATGCGGGAAAGTATAAGGTAAACCCGACAGCTATGCTACTCTCAGTTAAAATGATGCTGGATTGGCTGGGCGAAACAAAATCTGCTGAAAAACTACAAAACGCAATAGCTGAGGTAATCAAAGAAGGAAAAGTTAAAACCTATGATATGGGTGGAAACAATACTTCTCTTGAGGTCACTAAAGAAATAGCTAAAAAGATAAAAGAACAATAAAAAAAATCTCTTTTTTTTTCTTTATTTTTTCTAATAAAAGAAAAAGAAATATTGAAAAGAATTTAGAAAAATCTTTCCAAATCTAAAAATTGGTTTAATATTTGAAACATTGGCCTATCTAAAATTTTTGCTAAATCTATGGATTTTGTAGTATCCTGTCCAACGACAACTGTTAATGTGTAGAGAAATCCCCCACCTGTATTCCAATTTTGATCTCTTGCATTGTTATAGCTTACCGCAGATACTTCAAGATCATATACACCTGCTTCAGAGTAGGTTCTTATAAAATCATGGATATAATGAGCATCGCTATCAGATTCTGATCTGTCAATTGTGTCATAAGGAATATCATCATTCCAAGATCCGCCATTTTTTCTTTCTTTAATTTGGATAGTGATTTTATCTGCTGTTGAGGGTATACCAATTACATAACCACCAAATGTATTAAAGCAAATTTCACTTTCAATAGTTACAGATTGCCCTTCATCAATTGTTTTATGTCTACCATATCTTAGATTATAACTTCCCCCGTTTTTAAAACCTGTATTCCAAAGACCCGGTGGCATTGCTACAGCAGGACAGGGTTCTGGATCTTCATCTGAATCATTCTGTTCTTCACTATCTATTTTTATAGAACTAGCACTTGCAAATGTTGAAAAGATAAACAACATTGCTAACAAAATTCCAAAAATTTTTTTATTCATCTTATTACATCACCAATTTTAAATATAAAATCTACAATATAAAATTTTTGGTATAAAAGTTTTAATGGGATGAAACAATCCTTAACCCTATTATTATTGTTTATCGGACAGAATATTCTAATAAAAAAAATTTTATAGGGGCAACTGATACCAGAAACCTGATTCTTTGGGAGTTGATAATTTATGTCAGAAAGAAAAAAAGTAATTATAATGGGCGCAGCAGGCAGAGATTTTCATAATTTTAACACGTTTTTTAGAGAAAATAAAGACTATAACGTAGTTGCTTTTACAGCAACCCAAATACCAGATATCCATGGTCGAAAATATCCAAAGGAATTATCAGGGGATCTTTATCCAAATGGAATTCCTATTTATGATGAAAAAGATATTACTAAACTTATAAAAGAAAATAATGTTGATTTAGTTGCTTTTTCATATAGTGATCTATCTTATGATTATGTTATGAGTAAATCAGCTGAAGTAAATTCTGCTGGTGCTGATTTTATGCTTCTAGGGCCAAACAGCACTCAGATTAAATCAGAAAAACCCGTGATAGCAGTATGTGCAGTAAGAACGGGCTGTGGTAAATCTCAAGTTTCTCGTAAAATCTTTGAGATTCTTAGAGAGAAAGGACTTAAAGTTGCATCAATCAGGCATCCCATGCCATATGACAAAGACCTAAACATGCAGTCTGTTCAGCGTTTTGCTAGTTACAATGATCTAGATAAATACAACTGTACTATTGAAGAACGTGAGGAATACGAGCCTTACATTGATATGGGTGGTGTGATCTATGCTGGTGTTGATTACGGTAAAATTTTAAAGGAAGCTGAAAAAGAAGCAGATATAATTATTTGGGATGGAGGTAACAATGATTTTTCATTTTATAAGCCAGACCTATTAATTACTCTTGCTGATCCTCACCGGCCTGGTCATGAAATATCATATTATCCTGGTGAAGTAAATACTCGCTCAGCTGATGTAGTAATAATTAATAAGGTAAATACCGCTGAAAAAGAAAATATTGAAAAAGTAAAAAAGAACATTGAAAAAGTAAATTTAAAAGCAAAAATCATAGAGGGTATTTCAAGTGTTTTTTCTGAGGATGCAAGTAAAATCAAAGGTAAGAAAGTTCTTGTTATTGAGGATGGTCCAACTGTCACTCACGGCAGCATGAAATATGGTGCTGGAACTGTTGCAGCTAAAGATGCTGGGGTTTCTGAAATTGTTGACCCGCGTGGTTTTGCAGTGGGTTCTATTGTTGATACATTCAATAAATATACTCATTTAACTAATGTTCTGCCAGCTATGGGATATGGTAAAAAACAGATGAGTGAACTTGAAGAAACAATTAATAATTCTGATGTTGATATTGTTGTATCTGGAACACCTATTGATATAACACGTGTTATTAACCCAAAAAAAGAGATAGTTCGCGTAAAATATGTTGTTGGAGATAAAACAGCTAAAGAACTAGAAGGTATTGTAAGTGATTTTACAAAAAAACATCTCTAATTTTTCCTTAATTTTTTTCTTTAATAAACTTTATATACCTTTTAATATATAAATTATAGATAATAATAGGTGTAATTTATGAAAAAAAGTATTATCGCAATTTCAATATGCATATTATTTGCAAGCTTTTCAGCTGCATCAGCAATAACTATCAATGATGTTTCAAAAAACGATATAGAACTTGAATCTAAGGATTTTTCAGCAGATCCCAAAGATGCTCCTGACTGGGCAGTAGGTAACTTTACAGGCGTATGGGGACTAAATTTCTGGGGAAATGACTGGTTTCCAATAGGAAATGTCCGTGGATACTATGGAAAGGGATTTCTATATAAACACAAACTTGGAAGGTCTTTAATTGAATACAAAGAAACAGGTGAAGAAAACGGAACAAGCTTTGAAGGATTATTCATTGGACCGTATCTTTTAGGTAAAGCAACAGATCAAGAAACACAAAACACATCAGCATTTGTTGGTCTCGGCGGATACAATGAAACCCATTTCAGATGGAGAATAATGGGTATGAAAGGGCCAACTATTTTTATGAAAGGAACCTTTAATAAATTCCAATAAAAAAATTTATTTTAATTTTTTTCCTTCAAGCGAAAACTGGGCAAGAAGAGATTCTAGTTGAATATGTGCATTACTCCCTTCAGTAAGTCTAAAATCTGTTTCACCTGTTTTTTCTATCAATCTAATTTTACTTTCATCAGGAATCGATAGATCATATATTCCACTGTGAATTTGTTTTACAATATCTTCACCTGAAAGACCATATTGAATCAGTAGATCATATAGAATATTTCTTGCACTCATGAATTTTCCTTCAAGCGCTGTTGTAATCAATTTTTTTACATCCTCTGGTTTAGCTGTAGAAGTTGTTTGATAAAGTAGTTCAGCAGTTATTTTTTTCCCTACACTAGCTCCAACTTGTAAAACATTTATTGCTTTTCTTAGATCTCCTCTTGAGATAAATATTAGTGTATCAAGTCCATCTGGTGTGATTTCTAGTTTTTCTATTGTAGCAATCTTTCTCATATATTTTTTTATGTCGTCAGGTTTTATCGGGCTGAATCTAAAAACAGTGCATCTTGACTGTATTGGCTCGATTACTTTAGATGAATAATTAACTGATAAAATAAATCTGCAGATATGAGTATATTTTTCAATAGTTCTTCTAAGAGCAGATTGAGCATCATTTGTTAAGGAATCTGCTTCATCAAGAAATATTATCTTAAAATCTGCATTTCCCATTGGTGCAGTTCTAGCAAAATCCTTTATTTTCCCTCTTATTATGTTTATACCTCGTTCATCGCTAGCATTTAGTTCATTAAAGTTTTGTTTCCATGTTTCTCCAAATAATTCTCTGGATAGAGCTAGAGCTGAAGTGGTTTTACCTGTTCCTGCAGGTCCTGCAAACATTAAATGAGGTACATTCTTTGTTTTAACATATGCTTTCAAGCGTTCTACGATTTGATC
>CAYYOO010000022.1:0-22941 GCA_964473335.1 uncultured Thermoplasmatales archaeon | reverse complement strand
CAATACTATATATGATAAAGGTAAAATCATAATTTGGTTTTAATATGTGACGTCACATCAATGCCCACATCGGGATTCGAACCCTAAATTTACCGGTAAATTATTGTTTTTTCATCTATAGATGGTTTTTTAAATTTACTTTTTTCGAATCATAAAAAATACTTTTTTTTGAAATATTTAAGTTTATTTAATCCCTTTTTTCTAAGGGTATACATATTACTTTTTTCTTGAGTATAGTAATTATATTTTTTTCCAATATATTTGATATCTTTATATCTAAGTAAATCTTGAATTAGAGGGACAATTTCTAATCGGTCTAAATTTGTATACATTTTTATGTCTTCAATACTTAATTCTGAATTGTTCAATGTTTTTAAGATTTTATATTTGTTTATTAAACGATTTGATAGCAAGGGACCCTATTCGTATAACAAGTTATACGTTAAAAAATTTTTAGATAATTTTTTTTCATTCCCATTTTTTCACTAATTCCCGTTTTTTCCAGATACACTTAAGAATAGACTCAATAATACAAAAATGGTGATAAATTATGTCAGAGAAAGATAAACCTCTTGTTTGTTCTAATCTTGATTCTTGGGAAAAAGGTGTAATTAATTCCAGTCCAAATCTTAAGGAATTATTTGAACAATTGTGTGGCAAATAATTTTTTTTCAAAGAGATAAGATTAACTAAATGAATCAAATTATGAAATAATATATCCTCTAATCATATGTGTAAAAATTCTAAGCACCAAAGTTATTAATTAAATAATCTACTAAATACGTTTTAATACACCTTGCTCAATAAGAACCTCTTCAATTGTTTGGATTCTATTATTTAGCGATTCCAAAGTTTTTTGGGTTTCTTCAAGTGCCGTGAATATTGAATTAAATGCGTCTTCATCATTTCTTGATACTTTATCAAATGCAACTTGAACAGATTTCATTTGTTTTTCATTCACTTTATAAAATTCCTTTTTTGTCAAATATTTCTCTTCACTCATAGTTATACTCCTTTTCTAAATTTTTTAATAGTCTTTTTCTCCTCTTTTTGAGCACATTCTTTACACAATATCAACTTTAAAAACAAAAATTTTCTAAAATAATAGGTGCAATCTTTACATATGCTTTTACCACATCTCTTACAAAAAAACCCGTGTGACATAAAATTAAAGAACTTTTTATTATGTGTCACCTTTCCACAATCATTACAAAGGATGCCTTGACCTTTAATCGCTTTACCACAAATCTCGCAATTAGAAATATTTTCCTTATAAGTAAAGAAATCGCTAGTGCCATTATCAGCAATTTTAAAGAAACGATTTCTTTCCATTAGATTAAAACTAATATCATTATCAGGAATATAAACCTGAGTTATATCAGAGATAAAAATATGTTTCTTCTTTGGAATACACTCTTTAGTATAAACACGTCTGTTTCTCCCTGAATAACTTACTTTGTGTGTATGTTTTCCAATAATATAATTAGAAGCAATATTTTTAACTTTATTAGATAAAAATTTAAACGATTTTATCTTTGCTTTATCAGTTTTTTCTGATTGAAGATTGTTATAACTGGCATTTAAAAAATGATAGGATATTTCATCTGATAAAATACCTCCAGTGTCACCATCAATAAAAAATATACCATTATCATGAACTGAAGAAACAACTCCTACAGTTGTCTCAAAATCTACATCTATAGAATAACTAACTTTATACATGGGATTAAGAGAAATCTTCCTTTTTTTAATCGATAAACATTCACAGATATTTGTAGGCTTTGAAATCAGTTTCGAATCAATATGTTCTGATAAATTATTTTTCAAATCTTCATCGCTTGATATAGAAAAAGTGTAAACGCTACCCTTGCCTATTTCAGTTTGAAGTTTTAGTTCTGCTCTTGAAGCCATATCAAATAGAAGATTTTTATCAATAAGTTCAATAGGTGGATTTGTATTTTTAGCATAATTAATTGCACCTTTTGAAAAATGACCTGTTGTGATTACTATGCCTTTAACCGCCTCTTCAGAAATAACCGCAGAATGAAGTTTTTGAATAACTGGTCTACCAATAGTCCTATTGAAATGGTGCTTACATTCAACAAATATTTTTTTCCCATCGTTATGGATAATTAAATCCTTACCCAAGTCGCCAACAGAAGGGGTTTTTTTCACACGACCATAGTCTAATCTTTCAAATATTATCTTACATAACTCTTCAAATTCAAAACCATCGAGAGAATTAAGATAAATATCATCTGTCTTCTTCATAATTTCACATGAAATAGTCAATTAGCTATATAATTTGAACCATATCCCGCCTTTCCCCTTCCAATCTCTTCCAAAGGTTAAAAGTGGTTTATCATCATCAATATCAACCTCAAAAACACCCCAACCTTCTGCATAAGCCCCAGGATAAATATCTGCATCTAATTCAGGTTCAGGTTGAACTATCGAAGGATTATCATAATCTTTTCCATCTTCGGATACCGCAGTAAAATCATAATCTGAAACATCATACTGAGCATCTTCAGAACTTTCTAAATATTCAAATCTTATTTTAGCAAGTATATACTCCTTTCCAGTGCCTGGCTCATCATTAAACATGTTAGCATCCTCTATCATATACCATGCATAATCCCCTCGAATTATGTCTTTCAATGTAATTTTAATTTTATAATCACCATAAGACCAATCATCTTCTTCTTCATATGTCAAAGTTGTACCAATATCAGCAGGATTTTTTCTTGAATAACCGACTTGAGCATTACCTCCTGATTCAGAGTCAACCATCGTAAAATACACAGTCTCAGTTGTTGACTTTTGAGATATTTCATCTAACAATCCAATCTGAACCGAATAAAGACCAGATGGAAAATCTTCAGTATCAATCTCCCACCATCTACACCAATCATCTGATTCATCAACATTTTTATCAGCATAATTATTTGAATAATAAGAAACCCATGATTCCTGATGATGAACAGAAATAGTATGATAAACATCTATTATTTTATCATGGTTAACCTTATTATACTCATAATAGACAAATAATGTATCACCTATCTCAAAAGTATCTTTCTCTGTATAGTCCCCATATGTATTCACATTATCTGCAGTGATAACTTTAATTATATTGGGGGCCTTATAATCATTAATTTTATTTTCTTCCGTGTCTTCATTATCTAATAACTTGTCATTGTCAGTATCGGTCTTAGCACCAGTTTGTTCTTCATTACAACCAGATAAAAAAATACTGCCTAACAGCAATAATAATATTATAGAAATAACAACTTTTCTCATGAACTATCTCTCCGAATTGCTACAAAGAATCGATTTAACAGTTTTAACTGTTATCCCTAAAGAATCTATATGCAACAAAAAGATATTATTTTATCGTAAAAATACAAAACGTTTCAGATATATGAATATTTATTATTTTTTAGTATGCGTATATCTGTTCGTCATTAATTGTATAATTTTTTAATGTTTTTGGTATTTTATAGGTAATCCTATATTATTTATACCTATTAGAAAATTCAGCTTTAGTAATTTTAGAGGAAAAAAATGGATTACATAAAAATTGTAGAAAAGCTTAAAAGGAGTTTTCTTGAAAATCCTATAGATTTTGTAACAGAATTTGATTTACAAATAAAATTAATTGAACTCATCAGAAAAGAACTTGGAAAACAAAATAAAAAATATAGTGAGATAAAAAAAACGAAATTAATACCTCAAAGAAAATTTTTGTCGTATAAGTATGATTATTTTGAAAGAATAGAAAAAACATTAGAAAAGAAGAATATCAATCGTGTCCATGCAGAAGTTAGTATTAAAAAAGGCAGAAGGATAGATGTGGTTGTTTTTAAACCTAAAATAAATAATTCAATCCAATGGATTAGACGTGGTTCAAAAAGATTTGATAGTAATGATATTGAAGCTGCATTTGAATTAAAATTTATCAAAAATAAATACAATGTTCCAACAATTAAAAATTCTGATAAGATTAACATGAAAGAAAATAAATTAGAATCAGATATCGAAGATTTGGGTGAACTGACTAACTCTAAGAATTTTCTTATTATTTTTTCTAATAACAACTATCTTTATCACAATTATACTAAAAAAGAAGAGAAATATAAAGAATATATCCTAAGAGGAAAAAAAGCTCGAAATGAGATTAAAAATAGATGCAAAAAAAATCAGATAAATGTTCTCTATGTGCATCCTTTGGGTTTTGATTGGATTAATAAATGTGAATAAAATTTGGTATTTTCTTTAATATATTTCTTATTTATTTTTTGTATTTTCCATCTTTAACAACTTTTTAATTCCATCTTTTATCTGTTTTTGTGATTCATCGGTTGTTATCACTTGATTTATTAAGGGAATTAATATTTCCCTGATTATTTCTGCGTCAATCAAACATTCTTTATCATCTTTATTATGTATGCCTTTACTTAAAACATCGTAAATTGTTTTTAATGGATTGTAACCTTCTCTATAAAGTGAATCTGGAAGTATGTTTTTTGCGATGTTAATTTTTTCTTCCGCAATTTTTGATTCTTTTATCTTTTTAAATTCATCTTTATATCTTTCTTTATCTTTTTCTGTATATAAATTCCAGATTTTCTCAATTAAATCGTCGATTAGAACTTCAATTATTCGACGGTAATATATGAATGCACCGATTCCATAACCATGAACTTCACATATTCTTCCTCTGTTGAATAAATTAATATTTTTTCCTAACATTTTCTTTGTGTTTTTATCAGCATCAATGTCAAATTCTGGAAATTGGCCTGATTTAGTGACATAGTCCAGATTTTTGCTTATATAAATCATAAAATATCTTTTGAAATTTTTACATCCTGCACAAATATATTCAATCAAAATTGTTTCTCCAGCAATAGGGGTCTTAGCATTTTGGGTTTTTGTTACACCCATATAAGGTCTTATTATCTTGCCATATGATAAATTATGTGAAAAGGTTTGTTTTGAGTTACATGTGGAACAAAACATGTTCAAACTTGGATACTTAAGTTTATCTTCGTCATCTTCTAATTTGATTTTATATTTTACATAAAGAGGGGATTTTTCAAAGAAATCTTTCTTCAACATATTTTTTATAAATATATTGGTTAGATATATATTTTTACTAAATGGTTAGTTTAATTACTAATAAAAAAAAGATATAACGATGTTTATTGATAAATTAAAAATTGATATTGGAATTAAATCTTGATATTTGCATCAGTATACTTACTACTTTTAAATATCAAAAATTTTCTATTTGATATTTTCCCATTGAACATTTTCTTTTATTAGCTTTTTGTTTATTATATTAGTTATGTTATGGGTCTGACTAATTAGTCAGGATTTAATGACTAATAGTTAAAAGTTAATTAGTCACTAAAAAATTATTCAATAAGATTAGCTATCTTTATGTTCTCGGGGGTTATAATCGAATTTGTTTTCTGTTTTTAATGTTACTCTTCTGTATCCTCTATCAAGATTTCCAATATCTATCTTTAATCGTTTCCCTTCATTCAAAATATGCTATTTGAGTTAAATCTTTAGTAATTCCATTTTTTACTCTTGCTAAGGCAACACCAAGTATAGCTATATATGTCCATCTAACATGTCTTTCTATGTTTCTTATTCCTCTGTAGTCAAAATAGTTTTGTAGATTTAACCATTGTTTAGCAAATCCATGGAAACCTTCGCAAGCATTCCTAAAGTTATATGGGCTTTGTTCTCCTTCTTTCTTTTTAGCTTGCCATTGTTCCCAATTTTTTAAAAATTTATTTCTGAAATATGCACCAACAGGTTTATACTTCCCATATTTCATTAAAAAATCAAGTTTATCTTCAAAAGTTACTTTATCTGGTGGTAAAAAACCATCTTTTTTTCTTAATCTGTTATATTCATGTTGTATTCCGTCAAGGTTTCCTTTTTCGTGATATATTGCATTTGTTCCTGGATTAGTATAAAATACAGCTTTATGCACATGATGTATTAATGCAAAATGTTCAAAGGTATCATATGCACCATCAGCAAATATTTTCTCAAACTTTATTCCCAACTCTTTTAACTTTGATAGTAATGGTTTAAAATAATTAGGATCACTCTCATTCATTGGAGTAATTATAATTGCTAATGGAATATTTGTATCTAAACAATAAGCTCCATGAATTTTATAACCAGTCATTTTGTAATGACCGCTATAACCTGCATCGTTATCATTGAACAATGCCTCAAGAGGTGTAGAATCTATTCCAACACGTTTACCAAGGATAATGTTATGTTTTTCTAATTCTTGCCTTAGTTTTATTACAAATCTGTTCATAGAAACTTCAAGTGTTTGATTATTAATACGAACATTTTCCCAATGCCAGAAAGTTCTTCTATCAGGAATCTTACATTTTCCATTACTGTTATTTTGAAAGCCGATACTTTTTGCATCATGTTGGTTTGTTTCAAATCTGTTTACAAGCTTTTGAAATGATCTCATACATTTTATTCTGCGAACCATTGATGCTTTTATCATTGAATCTAATGGATAACGAAAATGATAGTCAACACTACCATATTGTTCAGTAAAAATATCTTTTATAAAATCTAACTCCAGGTATTTTCCTAAGAACTCTGCTATACTTATTGGGTTTTTTTCAGAAGGATTCTGTAAACATCTTGTATTATAATCATGGATATCTAAATAACAGCCATCATTAAATGTATGATAATTGCTAATTTTAGTTGAAGGTTCATTAGTCAGATTATTAAAACCATATGGTATTGAGCTGTAATCTACGGTTATTTCAGCATGAAAACATTTATTTTCTTTTTCTTCTATCTCGTCATGGGGTTTGATAGTCACGTTATCAGACTCCAGCCCCTTGAATGTTCGCGCATTCTTGGGGCAATTATTTTATATTTTTTAGGTCAATATTTTTTAAATTTTTTTCGTTTTATAATAACAAAAATATAATGCATTTTCTCCTTATAAAACCTTCTATAAGGTCATTAAAACTATACATATTTCTTGACAAAATTATATTAATATATAGTCCATAAAATAATATTTATTCAATTTGGTATATACTTAAAAATTTTCCTTTTTAAACTATCTTTAACTTGCTTTAATATTCCGTTGATGTTGGTAAATCCATTCATTCATTAATTTTACTACTTCAGCCTGTTGTTTTTCATTCAATTTGCTACTTTTGGACGATGATAGAGTAATATTTTCGTATCCAAGATAAAACATAGCAAGCTGATAGAGAATATTAAGTGTAATCTGTTTATCCTCAAGTTTCCAAAAAGACTCACCGAGATGTAAAAAATAAGTGTATTCCTTAAAAATTTCTTTAGATAAACACAAAATACCGCCACCTTTACAAAGATCAGTTTCTGCACTAAATAAAATTTTATTTGTGTTAAAATATTCTATGATATCGTCAGGAAGAAAATTACTTGCTAATTTAATAAGACGAGCAGGTCTTGGGTCTTCTTCAGTTGGATAATTCAGAGCCCAACAAAACGATTCTGTCTCCCCCATATGTTTAGTTCTCCTTATTTTTTTGATGTATCCATAATTGATTATGAGTTTTTATATCCATATATTTTCTCTTATAATTCCTTTTTAAAATCGACCTATTTTCCTCTGTTTTCCGACAAACATAAGAAAAAATCCGTGTTTTTAGAATTTTGTAGGAATTTATTCTATTGGGGCTTTATGTTAACTTAATATATTATTAAATTAGAGGCAAAAAATATGAAAGGAATAAATAGCCTAGAAATAGATTATAAAGGTTGCATACCTACATGCATACCCAGATGCGAAAAAGGTATTTATTATTTAAAGAGTTTGAAAGTAAAAAATGGGGGCAGTAAAAAAGTGATAAAAAAGTTCATTCCATCAAAATCCTTTGATAAAATATCTTTAGAAGATGGTTTGACAGTTTTTGATAGGAATATTAACCAAACTATAATGTTTAAATCTTCTCCAAATGGAGAAATTTATCCTTCAGATTATCTTTTCTCTATTGCACCTCATATTTCAGAGGAATTAATATCGTCACAAAACTTTACTGAAATTAGAAATCTTGCACAACATCTAACAGGAAATCTCACAAGTTTTTTTGGTTTTGAATCACGACTTACATCAACAAATGCAAGATCAGATTACCTTATAGCAGTATCCTCACAAAAAGGTGAACGAGAAGCACTTTTAAATCTAATAAAAAACGGTGGTTTACCAGATAAATACTTAGATAAACAAGAATGGAGAAATGTTGGAGTTTTTACTGAGAAATGGGCAGACCCTGCTTCAATACTTTATAATAATATTCTTGGTCTTTGGTTAGAATTTGATACGGCAGATAAAGATGTTGAAATACCAGTTCCAAGCATTTTTTTACAAACAGTACCACTTAGAATGGATGATGAAAAGGATGCTGATAAAGTTAAATGGGTTACACGAAATGCAATACCAACTTTGACAGGGCAAAAAGTTTCTGAAAAACTTGAAGCAAAATTCTTTGATGCACTTAAAAAACTACCAGATGGTGCATCAGTATTTCATGTAGCATCAATGCTTTCAAGAAATACAGAGGGGATGAGAATAGTTGTTAAAAGAATTAAACCTGAAGATGTTGTATCATATCTTGAATCACTTGGATGGACAGATCAAAACAATGGATTAAAAGAATATATCAATGAGATTAAAAAATATTCAAACTGTATCAGACTGCATATAAACATAACCGATGGTATTGATCCGAAAATTGGTCTTGAATGTTTTATATCTCCAGATCAATATCATAAAGGACAAGGATGGAATGAGTTCTTTGATCATCTCGTAGAAAAAGGCATGTGTCTACCAAATATGAAAAATGCAGTACTTGATTTTCCTGGTGTAACTCAAGAAGATCCAAGTAATGAATTCAACTTTGAAACATATCAGCCGTCAGTGAAATTACCAGATAACAATTTTTCAAAAGCAATAGTAAGATACATAAGCCATATCAAAATTAATTATAAACCAGGAAGACCAATTGAAGCAAAAGCATATACTGGAGTAAGACTCTTTGGGCAACAGTAATAAAATTTTTTATCTGTTTTAAGATTACAGTACTATTATCTAAAAATGAGGTTTAGAAAATATGAAATTTGCCGTCCTTGGACATTTATTAAACAAAAATGATATCTATAATATACCAGGAAATTGGATTAAAAAAGATATAATTGTATCTCCTGAGATAAATATAAATGAAGCAATAGGTTATATAATTGGGATTAAACATGATGCAGAAGAAATAATGAACTTACCTAGAGATAAAATTAGAAAAAAAATTCTAAATACGGCAATTTATGCCCAAAAAGAACTTAATGTGAGTTTAATACAACTTGGAGGGCTTACAACATCAGTAACAGATGGCGGAGAATTTTTTTTAAGCCAAAATGAGTATAAAGGATTTGTAAATCATGGCGACAGTTATACAGCCGCAGTTACATGTCAAGCGGTGAAAAAATCATTAATAAAATATAGTAAAAATTCTAAAAATTTAACTTTAGCAATTGTTGGAGCATACGGAATAATTGGTGAAGCTGTTTCAAAAATTTTAGTCCCAGAATTTGCTCATTCAATTCTTATCGGTAGAAGAGAAAAAAAATTGAAAGGACTTAAAGAACGAATTAATGGGGATTTTGAAACCACAATTAAATTGGACACGCGAGAAGCAGATGTAGTTATTACATCTACTAATCATCCAAAAGCTCTACTCAGTGATGAATACATAAAAGAAAATGCAATAGTAATTGATGTTTCTCAACCACCGAATCTTTCATATGAAATATGTAAAAAACGAAAAGATATCGTAAGAATCGATGGCGGATATGTTGATTTTCCATTAAGATATCCTTTTCCAATACCTGGTATTCCAGTTGGAAAAAATTTTGCTTGTATTGCTGAAGTGATGATGCAGGCTTTAGAAGATGAAAGAAAAAATCATGTAGGATCAATAGATATTAATCATTTGAAAAAAACAGAGAAATGGGCGGAAAAATATGGTTTTACTCTGAAGGAATTGACAAATTTTGGAAAAGCCATTTAATAAAATTGATTATTGTTTGGCCAGAATACTGCAGAATTAAAAGACATATTAACAAAATTTAACCCTTTTGTTGGAGAATATGTTGATTCTCCTCCAACATAAAAAACAATAAAAGGTTTATCTTTAAAATGATTTAAGATATGATCATGAGCCTGATATATTTTATCACCCATAGTAATTAGCCTAGTTGTACATGATGAAATTAACCCAAAAGATGGAGTATTATGATATGATTTTAAATTATCATCGATAGTTTTTATTAAATTTCTCCCATCTATAGTTAAAACAGATCCTTCAGTATCTTTCGATCGAATTGTGGTTATTAAGGTTTCTCCCAATATTACTGCCATTACTCTTGGTGCAAATTCAGTACTAGTAGTATCAATCCTAAATCCTAATGGAAAATGATAAGCTATATCATACCATGTTTCGTCTTTTAAAAAATCTTCTGGCCAATTCATTAATCTTAAAAACTCAGATGCCGCCGGTTTGCCATTTATTTCTTTTATGCTTCGTCCATCTTTACTTAACTTTGTAATTTTAAAATTAACGTCTGATTTTTTCATATTATGTGTAGTTAAAACATCTAGATTGTAATTTGTTTTAATCCCAAGGGATACAACAGATGTTTTTAAGACTTTATCGTTGAAAAATTGGTAATTCTCTAGACCTGAGCCGTCATCATATGTCCCTCCGCCAAGCATATAGTAATCCGGTAAGTGTTTTATCATTTCTTCAACAACTTCATCATCTCTTGCAGCACCTTTTTGAAGAACATATTGAGAAAAGCCTAATAATCTATTCATAATAGGTGCAATCCCTGATTTTATAACTTTTTTTCGTCCCATTCCTTGAATATCCGGAATTTCACCAGAAGAAATTAGATTAAGTAAAAATTTGTTTTTATATTTGCTATCTTTTAGTTCTTTTTGTATTGTTTTTACACATTGTCTGGCTGCTCTCTTTGGGTTTCTTTTTGTATTCTTACCATAGCCAATAGCAAAATCCATTTCTTTGGATGAAACAGCAAGAGCGGTACATCCTTGTGCATAGCAACCATAATTATTCATAAAACCCGTAACTGTGCCACCGATAAGTTTTGTTTTTTCGGGTAAAATCTCCCATACGCCATCTAGCAATTCCTGAAATCCACCATGTTTTTTATAATGAATTGTTGAAAATAGAATGAAAAAATCAGGTGGATATCGTAATTTTTCTATTGCTGTTTTTGCAACTTCACGCCCTGCATCGTGAGCATCCCATTTTTCTGACATCCCAACTTTAACTTCCAATCCTCTGTCATGAGAATCAATTGAAGCTTTTTTTTTAAAATTATATTTTTGTTTGGCTGTCATTATAAAATCGATATCTCCAAATATCTATGCAATATCTTCCTCTTCACGTATTTTTTGGATTTTCCTTCTTGCGTTTTCCATATTAACTGCAATTAATCCTTTATTTGCTAGTCCAGGAACAATCGCTACTAATGCATTTTCAGTATCAGGTAATACATAAAATAAAATTTCATAATCCATAACCCTGTGTCTCAACTCCCCGTGACCTGGAAATTGACTAATAATTTCAAGCTGCGCATCCATAACTCTCTTTACAATATCCCATATTTCATATATTTCAGGTTCAAAACTCTCAGTACTATCACTTGGCATCACACTATCGATCATACCACGACGGCCAACCATACAAGCATATATATCTTCGAATTTGAGAAGATCATCTAGAACCTTTGCAATCGGATCGTTTTTTATGAGAATCCCTCCTAATGTACATATTATTAAATATTATACAAATATTTATCTTTTACTAGATCTATTTTACTAGACTGACGAGATAGAACCTATATTTTTGATGTTGTTTTTCTGTTGTCAATCTGTTAATATTTTTTGACGTGCTTTTTCAAGCTCCGATGCGAGTAATCCTTCATTTGAAAGTTTTGGAACAACAGCTATCAAAGTACTTTGAAAATCAGGAAATACATAAAACCATGCTTCGCAATCTTTTAATGTCCATTTCATTTGTTTCAATTTCAATTCAGAATAACAATCAATCATCCTAAAGATATTATCGGGCTTATGTTTGAAATCATCTATCATTTTATTTGCTCCAACATCATTTTTCTTGGAGGTTGGCATGATATAAGACATATCACGATTGATGATCATACAACCTAAAATCTCTTCTTGATTAAGTAGATCATCCAAAACATCAGTTATCTCTTCTTTTTCCATTTTAATCCTCTCTAATCTTAATCTATTATGGCGTACAAATAATTTTCCTAAAACGATTTAAGATCACTATTTTTTCTTTTTAACTCCAGCAATATTTGTCAGTTACTAATTATATTATTGAGAAAAGATATAAATAGGAAAGCAAATTAAAACACTAATAACTATTTTTTTAGAGTGAGATTGCAGAACTTAGATGTCATGTTTTCAAATTAAAAAAACACTCTTTATAATTAATTTTAATCCTATTAAATTTTAAACCTATGGTTTTTTATATTTGACCAATTAGCTTTTGACTAATTAGTCAGACCCATGTTATAAACTTTTTTTAGATAGATATACTAATTAAACTCCATTCTTAATTTTGTGTTACTAATTTTAATTCAACTATATTTAAAACTTTTAAAAATTTCTTTTTCATAAAAGGAGAATTTTGAAACACAATCTGTTTCTCTTATGATTCTTCTCCTTTTTCATTACTACCTTTTTGAAACACTCTTCTTATAGTCGAATAACTTATATCAAGATTTAGATAATTTGCGATTTTTCTCCAACTCCAACCTTGATTTCGTTTCTTCTTTACAAAATCATAAGGCACTATATTTTGCTTTGTTTTTCTACCCCATCGAACCTTTTGGTTTAATTGTTCTGCATGTATTTTCTTACGTTCATACGATAATTGTGTCCGCTCGGAAATAAGATTAGATTCAAATTCTGCAAATGCACCTATTATGTGAAATAAAAGACGTCCTTCTGAAGTTGTGGTATCAATATTGTTATTATAAGAGATAAATGCACAATTATGAGTATCAAAAAATTCTATTAAATTAATAAGGTCTTTAACACTTCTGCCAAGACGGTCAAGTTTCCATACTAAAACAGCATTTATTTTACCTTTTTTTATGTCCTTTTTTAGTCTATTTAACTCTGGTCTGCTTTTTTTTCGACCTGAAATTGCTTTATCTCTATAGATATCAACGACTTGCCAATTTCTTATTTCTGAATATTGCGTAAGTTTTTGGATTTGGTTTTCTACATTCTGTCTTGATGTAGAAACCCTTGAGTATAGGGAGATTTTTAATTTTTTATCAATCATTTTTTACCATCTAACATTTCGATAATTTCTTCTAAAGGCTGACCATAGGCCTTGGAAATTTCCTCTAATGAGGCACCTTCTCCTAAATGCCGGTGTATTGTTTTTTGGTCGATTGGTAGTTTAACCGGTGGGGAATATACTCTCATAAAATTTACAAATAATTCCCCTGTTTTCTTACTAAGTTCAGAGGTTAAAGACGAAGAGGGTCTCTCTGTTTTAGAATATCTTATTAAAATCGGCTCTATTTTTGCTATTGATTCAAGTAATTCAGGATATCTGTTATAAGACAATCCACCGAGTTCTTTAAATTCTTTTTCAAGTTTCTTTATTTCTTCAAAACAATCCATGATGATAGAGGCGTTATTTTTGTGCCAATCCATTAATAAATTTCTAATTTCATAGTAAATTTCTAATAACTTGTCTTTTGGGTCATATAGCACTCCTTCTAAACCCATTGTTATCTTATTTAAAACTTTTAAAATATTTATTTTCTTGAACGGCCCTCCGGCCCATTTAATTAGATAAGTCATTTCGTGAAATATTTCATCAAATTCATCAAATTTTTTCCCTTTTGAAAGAAGGTATCTTCTCATTTCGTCTTGTAACTTGTTGGTTGCAATGAGAGAATTTTCCCAATCTTTGTGTTCTATACAATTATAAGTATTTTTTAAAGCTTGTTTGACTCCATATTTAGAGCCCAAATTTGTAATTGGCATTTTATCTCAAACCTTTATATATTCAAACAACATCTTTATAAGAGTCAGGTTTAGATTCAGTTTTGTAATTCAAAGGATTTGTTAAAATCGAAAGAGATTTCAATGCATCATCCAAACTCATATCAGTTGTTAAATGATGTTCGAATCTTGTGGAATTAATATCGTCTTTATAATAGACCCGGGCCCAAGCATTTGT
The DNA here is from genome assembly GCA_964473335.1 of uncultured Thermoplasmatales archaeon. Classification (GTDB taxonomy): domain Archaea; phylum Thermoplasmatota; class E2; order DHVEG-1; family DHVEG-1; genus CAYZTD01. Next base: position 8,572 of record CAYYOO010000022.1, on the reverse strand, counting down.
AAAATTCTTCAAAGAAACTGATTTTATTCCTTCTAACCTTAGCATTCTAAAATCCTTTGCAAGTCCTACCTGTTTCAATCTGACAACTTTTCTTTTCCTAAATGGTGCTAACTTTTCTAAAAAACCATCTAAAAATGTTAAAAATTTTAAAAATTCTGGATATGTAATGGGATTTTTACTGCTATTTATGTATACATCAATTTTTCCTTTCAAATGAATAGTAATTGTTATTTTTCTGCCTTCAAACCATAAATTACGGTAGTATCTATAATTTGTTGAGGGTAAAAACCCAAGTGCGTTAAACAAAGTTAAAGCTTTTCCATTAAACTCTTTGGATGGTATACCATCTTTTAATTTTTGTAACTTTTTTAAGGTTCTACACTCCATCATTATTCCATGAAGCTTCGTTGCGGGATTTTCAAGCTGATGCAATAAAGTTAAATCGATTTTAGCCTGATAAAACCCTTTGGTAACTCTTCTTATCTCACCATTTTCTTTTAATCTACATAATGCTACTTTGATATTCCCTAATTTTTTATCATCAATTTTATTGTCTTTAGGATAAATATGACGATAAATTGTTTTACAATTGTATTGAGAGGGCGCATTTTTTCGTAAGAATCTTAGAACTTTAGTTGGTATTGAATTAGTATGTCTACTCATAAAAAAACCTCTCTAACAAAGGTGTCAAAAAATTTGTAAAATATAATGTAATTTTTCTCATTTTTTTATAATCCTCAACTTGTAATTTCCATCGAAATTTAAAATTCCAATTTTGCTCCCTATAACTTGTTCGAGTTTATCTTTTGAGAATGCATTTTTTGGTATTTCCAAGTCCCAGTGTGTTGAGATAATCAGTATGTTCTTTTGTGATTTGTGTATTATATCTGTCAGAGTTCCAACAAGTTCATTATTAGAATTTAATTGCAATTGTTTTTCGCCTCCAAAAAAATATTTTTAATAATTTTTTCGACGTAGTCTTTGTTTGGATGTGAAGAGGGTATAACAATTAAAACCGAATCATACAATATGCTAAGTGATTGTGCTTTTTTAAGATTCCAAAATCTTACCCATCCTCTTGGTAGGCTTATCATGGGTTGTTTTCCCAAAACAATTATTTTTCTTGAGCTGCTATTTATCATATTTTCAGTAGCTCGTTAGGTATATACTTAAATATAATTTCTTCTTACTTTAATATGGTAAGTAAAAATAAAAATAGGTGTTGATATTTTGGTAGATGATAGTGATAAAATTGATAAATTGAAACATATCTCTAAGATTACAAATGAAGATAAAACAAGTAGAATGCTTAAACTCTTCAAAAGGAATAATAAAAAAAATTTAAGATATATGGATTTCAAAAAGTATCTTGGTGTTAACGATAAAATTGTGGCTGAATGTCTCAATAAATTATGTGCGACCGGTTTTATTAAGAAATCTGATTCAGGGAGGGGATATGTAAGAACCGACTTGGCTTTAAATTATGATTTTAAATATGAGGATATTAAGTTTTTACGAGATTGCCCTCTCAATTTTATGGTTTCACAAACAATAACAGGACAAGAAGACAGTTTATCATTTAGAGGTGCAACATTTTATGGTTTAGAAAAAAGAGACCCTTCTCTTGAAGATATGATTATACCAACTTTAATCAATATTCGTAAATATATCGATTCAATTCATGAAGAAAAGCTTTGGGATATTATAAATAAAGAATTTAAAAATATTGAAAATAAAAAAATAATCGAAGCAATAAAAAATTGGTATGATAGTATAAGACATAATTTGTTATTATTCTCCGAAAGAAGAAGAGATGAAATTACTTCATTAGATTTTATGGGCGAACCACCGGAAGGTTATGAGGATGAATATTATAATGCTATAGAGAAAATATGGAGGGAATTCAATAAAAAATGTCCCCCTATTGGTATAGTCTTTAGATTTTAGCTGGTTTTTAGGCGGTTATTTTTATTCTTTAATAGATTTATTTTAGTTCAGTAATTAGGTGGTCCGATTCTTCAAAAACTTTGCATTTTGAAATATTTTTTAACATTTGTTCTGCTATCATCTTTTCTGCTTGTGAGGACCAAGTCCATAATAGAAATGTTTTGTTTTCTCTATGATGTGGAGTTATATTTATCAGAATAAATACCCTCTTTATTTATAGTAAAAGCTTTAGAGGTATTTATATGTTACTCATTTTTGAGTAGATACTTATTTTCGTTATATACTTTAGTTTTTGTGTTTGTGTATTCATAAGTTTTGGGTAATTCAGCTATTTTAACCTTTAAATGTTCAATCTTTGGATTTTCTATTGATATAGACTCTGGGGGTTTTATCTTTATTGATTTAGGTTCTTCAATTGGGCAAGATTCTGGTTCTTTAATTTTTATGCTATCTTTATATTCTATGTAAATATTTGATACATAGAAATAACAATATTCTGTAAATTCATATTTCTCTTCTTTTACATAGTACGAAAAAGAAACGCGATAATCTCCACCAGAAATTACACCACTATTGGTAATAGATGGACTGACTTCCCATTTATATTCTCTAACCTCTCCAGGGTTTATCTCAACAGGTTTTGGATTTGGTATAAGATAGTGAATCTTTAGATTGACTTGCTTCCAACTACCATCTGATTGTCTTTTTTCGATATTCCATATTGGGCTACATCCGCCACGGGTATAAGCTATATTATCACCATTATTTTTTATTGTAATAAAAACCTCCTCTCCAATTGGATAACTTCCTTTATCAGTAGTTACACTTATTTTTCCCTCTATAGGCTCTTTATACCAGCTTATAAAAGGCCCAAACCATATTTTCAATCCATTGTCTACTTCATCATTAAAAGTTGTAGCTGTAGCCATACCGCTTATTCCAAACCCTATAATAAATATTACAAATATTGCCAGCGATTTTTTAAATTTCATATTTTTCACCTTTTTCATATGTCATTGTAAAAATTATATCAGGCGGCTTATATACGATGTATGGAGTGCTTTTTTGACTATTATTTAAAAATTATGGTGACTCTTTTTGATTATCAGAAAAATTGTTCCCCAAATAGCATTTCTTTTTTCTACCTTTTTTATTCATTTTTACTAAGTCGGCTTGTTGCAAAACTTTTAGATTATAACTAATAGTCTGAGGTTTTTCTTTAAGTTTTTCTGCAATTAATTTCTGAGTAACACCTTCTTCAGATTTTATTATATCTATTATTTTTGTTTGTAACTCAGTAAGCCTATATCTTTCATTTTTTGGAAATTTAATATTTGATGGGTAAAAGGCTCTATATCTAAATCCCTCTTTTCGTGATTTAATCATATCTGTTTTTTCCAACATATGAAGATGATATGATAAAGTGCCATTTTTAACATCGATTTTTTCCATTATTTTGTTATAATGGATTCCAGGATTAGTTTTTATAATAGCATATATCTGACCACGGACAAATTGGTCTAATATATCCTCTTTTTGAACTCGAGTATAAAGAGGTATGGCTAAAGAAAGCAAATAAAAAAGTTTATATTTTCCTGTTTCTGTTACAATAAAACCGAGTATTGTAGCTGTTCCTATGCCGGCTGTTGCTACGGTTGCTGTTTCTTTTGGATGTTCTTCGATTGTAAATTTTTTGATTGATTTAATTGTAACAATAGGTAATTGTGTAATGCTTGGCTCAGATATTAATACGTTATTTGTAGTAACGAACGTGTAATTGGTTGAATTATAAGTTGAATCAATTGTAATACTAATAGGGTATTTTCCACTTTTTTTATAGGTGTGACGGTATAAAGGATTATTCAGATTAGCTATTGTATAAGTTCCATCTCCCCAAGATATTTTAATTTTCTCAGTTCCTTCTATTATCAAATTTTGATTTTCAATTATTTCTTCTATATCATATGTTAATTTATATTCATCAAATGTTTCTATTTTTGTATCTATCTTAATTTTTTTAGAAGATTTATTAAGTTCTTCAGTTTGTTCAGGAATAGGTAAATTTTTCCCACTCCAATTGTAAGTCTTTATAGATTGATTCGGGTATTTTAACAACAACTTTTCATCTGGCAGTTTTACAATTATTGAGTTATTGTTAAGAATATTTCCATTGATGTCTTTAATTACAAATGAATTATTGACTCCTTCTATACTGATATTCGTAAAGTCGATATCTGTCTCAATTTCACTATTTATTGTTAAATTTGAATCGAAAATTAAATCATCATTTATTATATAGGGTGTTGTCTCTGTTGCTTTAGAAGGAGTATACAGAGATACTAAAAAACTAAAGAGTATAAAGAATAATAAACAACGAAAAAGCAATATTTTCTTATATTTTTTTATATTAGTCAATAATATCACTTCAAGTTTATATTCTCCAAGGATATAAAAATTATGGAGCAGGTTTTTGAATAATTTTTTTCTAATAAATATCAAATTTAGGGATACAACTCAGATATTCTCTTTTCAGTTCTTTTCTGTCAATATGGTTATATATGTCTATTATTTCGTTTCTTTTGTCTCCTCTAAGTTCTTTTATATATTCTCTTGGCATGCCATTTCTATTTAGATATGTAGTAAAGCAATGTCTTAAATTATGACATGAAAAATGGTCCTCCATTTTATCAGAATCAGTTTTATAATAACCCATTCTTTTAGCCCATTTTGTCACAGAGTTGTAAACACAGTTTTTGTTTACTCGTCTTCCATAATCCCCAACAAATAATGCTTTCTCTCCATTTTCTGCAATCTGTTCACGTCTTTTAAGCCATTTTAGTAACAATCTTTTGGTCTCTTTATCAAAGAAAACAACTCGGTTAGACCTTTTTTTAAATTCTTTCTTTAGAATTATTGTTTGTTCTTCGAGATTGACATCATCAACATCAATTTTCATTAACTCTTTTCTTCTAATGCCTGTTTTTACAAACACTAATACTATAGTTCTATCTCTAAGACTTACTATATTATTTAAGAATTTAGACATTTCATTAACATCTAATATTTTTCTTTCTGCGGGAGTATAACCGTTTTTAAATTGCTTTAAATACCGTTTACGCACAGTTAAAATAATATTGCTTTTAACATGCTCATTGTATTTTAGATAATCATAAAGGCTATTAAGGGCGCTGAAAAAAGCTTTTATTCGTGCAAAAGAAAGATTATTTCCATTTTTTGCCTCACGTTCCTTTCTTAAATAATACAAAAAATCCTCAATTATATTTTTGTCTTTGATGGATTTTATGCTCAACAAAGTTTGATTTCTTTTATTTAACCAATTTTTTAAAATTTTAATACAAGAACCATAATTTTCTATGGTTTTTTGTGTGCTCCCTCTTAATTCTAAATCTTTCAAGTAGTTTTTAAATAACTGTTCATCGGCTATCCCTGCCATAGATAACCTCCACGATATCTTTTTATTAGACCATACTCGATTAGTGTTTCAATTTGTTTGTTAATTGCCTTTATTGTTTTCTTATCATCTGGTTTTATATGAAGTAAATCTAAGATTTTTTCTTCTTTTACATTTTTATTTTTCCTAAACAAATCTACAAGATTTTCTTTAAAACCTCTTAAACCATCAGGTTCTTCAGCAGTTAAAAATTTCTCGTTTTCTAAATCTTTAATTTGTTTTTCATACCGGTCTAATAAGTTATTCAACCTATTGATTTTTTTAAAAAGGTCTGAATTTTCTTCTCTTAACTCTCTATTTTGTTCCTCAGATTTTTTCAGTTTCTCTTCAATTGACTCTTTTGCTGTTATCTCTCCTTCAATTCTGAGATGTTTTTCTACTACTTCTTGAATAAAATTAGAAATTGAAACCCCATTTTTTTTGGCTGCCTTTTTCCATTTTTCTGCCATTTGAATACTTGGGGCATAAACATAAATTCTTCGGGGTTCTAAAGGTGCTCTTTTTTTTCTACCCATATCTATCTTGCCGGTAAAAGGAATGTCTTACTTCATATAAATAGTTTACCGGTAAACTATATGCCCACATCGGGATTCGAACCCGAGTAGGAGCCTCCGCAGGGCCCCAGGATATCCAAACTACCTCATGTGGGCTTATTTTATTATATCAACCATTGCTACCTTTTCGAGGATAAGATCACAATATTTGTCTTCCTTAATTGTTTCAATCTCAGATTTATTTATCCCGAACTTTTTGAGTGTATCAAGAGTGCCTTTTAGAAGTTTATCATTTCTATCTAAAGATAAATCCTTAAGTAATTTATCAACTAATTTCTTATCATTTTTTTCACTGATTAACACAAAAGCAATCAAACTATCTCCTTTTTTAACACCCATCTTTGGAATTGCTTTTTTTAGTTGTCTTTCACCTGATGCGTACAAAAGAATCTCCATTTCAAGAGTGTTACTAGTATTTGTTTTATTTTCAATTGCTCTTTTTGCATGATCTACTGCAGATTTTAGATGATCCTTTCCATAAATTAATTCAGAATCAAATGATTGAATAATACAACTATTTTTTTTAGAAAAACCATTTATTTTTTCTAAAAACTCTTCAATATCTTGAATTTTACCGGTTGCACCAAATATCTCAATCATATTTTATCACTTAAACTCAGATAGGTCTTTATTCTGAGAAGTATCAGTTTCACCTATTTGTTTTTTAATGTTCTCAGCTATACCTTTTCCAATAGTTTTTACTTCAGCTAGTCTTTTAACTGGAACACCACGTAGTTCATTGATTGTTTTAAACCCAGCGTTATATAAAGCTCGAGCACGAATTCTACCGATTCCTTTCAACGCTACTAAATTCAGTAATTCCTTTTTAGATCCATACTGGACTCTCAAAAGTAGATCACTAATATCAGATACGCAATCAAAATTATACATACGAGCAAATTCTCGAGTTGCATGAAGAAGCCACTGGACCATTTCAACAATGTTATGAATATCTCCTGGACCCACATTATACCTATCAACAATCACGTCTTCACTCTGTTCACTAATCCAGTCAAGCACAAGAAAAGCAGTTTTAAGATCACTTAAGAACCATTCATAGTCATCTGAAAAACTCTCAGGTTTATCGATTAAAAATTCACCAGCATGCATGTCTGCTTTTTCTTCAACCCATACATCTGCTTTTCTAAGATATAAAGATCGTACATCTGGTGTGGAACAAACTGTATGAATAAAAGAAAGTTCTGAAGTATCCCTGTCACAACTTATCTCCAATGCCTTTTTAATCTCTAATGCTGAAAGAGGATCGATATAAAGGCTGCTTGTTCTATTTCCAAATAGACTTGCCATGTATTGGTCGTCATTAATTACTTCAACAAAACCATTTTCTATTAGAAAATTTAGCGCTTCATCAATTTGATCTTTAAGTGCATAGGTATCAGATTGATGAGAATAAAAAGTACTATCAACAAAATTATAGACTCCAGAAAGACTGTCAACAAAACCAGTAGCAATGCTTGATAAAAGATGCATTCTAAGAGCTGCTTGACTGCCTAGTTTAGAATAAATTGGTTCAGTATCACCATGAACATAATTTTCATAAATCATCATACTTTTTCTTTTATTTTTTGCAATACTAATTGCTTCACCAAATTTGTCATAACGAGGTCTTCCCGCACGACCTGCTTGCTGTTTGTATTCAAGAATTGGTATAGGATTCATACCAAAATTAGGGTCATAACGCCATAGATCACGAATTATCACACGTTGAGCTGGAATATTAACACCTGCTGCAAGAGTAGGTGTTGCAACAATACATTTGATAAGGCGTTTTTTAAAATTATTTTCAATAAATCTTCTATGTATGCTAGATAGACCTGCATTATGAAAAGAAACACCACGCTTTATACAGAAAAAAAGTTTTTTATCAACAGATGTAAGCTCAGGTAATGATTTTTTTAATTTTTCAAGTGAATCTTCAAGTTCTTTTTTTTCTTTATCCGTTAGTTTTTTTTCAATAACTCTAGCAATTCTATTAGCAACTGAAACTGTTGACCGGCGTGTATTTACAAAAACAAGGACTTGGCCATTATTATTTGTGGAATGCTCAACAAGTAACTCTACTGGTTTTTTTTCTGATCCTTTGATTTCTTCAATTTTTCCATCATCAAATTTAACAGAGTCTTTATAAAAAACCCCTTCTCTTAAGGGAACAGGCCTCCAGTCAGATTCAACAAGCTCTCCATCAAGCCAGATTGATAAATCAATAGCATTACTGATTGTTGCAGAAAGTGCAATGATTTGAGTTTTAGGATTTAGGGATTTGAATCTAGAAATAATTACTTCAAGAGTGGGGCCACGTGTTGGATCATGAATCAAATGTATCTCATCAATTACAAGAACTTTTACATCATTAACCCATGAAACTTTATGTCTTAAAAGAGAATCAGCTTTTTCAGAAGTACAAACTATTATATCATATCTACCAAGACGTGGGTCAGAATCATCCAAGTCTCCTGTTGAAATACCAACTTTAAAGCCGAGTTCTTCAAAAACCTTTAATTCCTCATATTTTTCTCTAGCTAAAGCCTTTAATGGAACTACATATAGTGCTTTACCTGATTCTTTGATAAGTCTGTTT
>CAYYOO010000021.1:0-24078 GCA_964473335.1 uncultured Thermoplasmatales archaeon | reverse complement strand
CATCGTTGAAAAACAAAATGAAATAGAAAAAAGAAACAAAGAAATAATAAAAATCGAAACAGATCTTGAAAATAGATTAAGTGAAATAGAAGAAAAAGAAGAACTTTTGCAAAATAAAGACCAAGAAATTGTAAATATTAGAACTCAACTTGATGAAAAACAAGAATTAATTTCAAATATAAACACTGAACTAACCAGGCTTCAAACAGAACTTGATTATAAAGAAAACGATTTAGAAAAAGCACTATCAGATCTAGATTCAAGAAATAAAATTATTAATCAATTAAAAGGTCAACTTTCAGATAAACAAAACCAAATCTTAAAAAGAACAAATATAATGGAGAAACTGCAAGACGAGGTTAGTCAAAAACAAGATATAATCCTAAAAAAAGAAGATTTTATTAAAAGACTTGAACAGGACAGGGATCTATTCAAATATAAATTTGATAACTTACAGGATTCAATAGATAGTCCTGTTATATTATTTGATAAGGACAACAAAATAAGCAACATAAACAAAAGAGCTGAAGAAATCTTTGGAATTTCATCAAAATCAATAGTTGGCTCAAAAATCTCTGATATAAATCTTTTATCTGACGAAAGGATCAATGACGCTAAAGAAGAATCACTAAAAACCAAAAAAAGAGTTGTTACAAAATCAGTATCTGTTAAAGACAGAGACGGAAGCATGCTATTAACTGATATAAGTACAATGCCTTTAGTTAGCGATAATGGAGAGATAAACGGCTCAATAATGGTTGTTGATAATAAAAGTAATCTAGCATATATGAAAGCAGAACTTGAGAGAAAAGAAGAAGACATCGAGATATTAAGTAGCAAATATCAAGAGGCATATAAAAAACTAAGTCTAGTTGATAGAGAAATAGAAGTTACAAACGAGGAACTCAGAAATAAAAAAGAAGAATTATTAGATAAAGAAGGGAAAATTGAGCAAATAAAAATTGAATTAAACCAAAATAAAGAAGAACTAGAGCAAAAAAAATACGAGTTAGAAAATGCTTTTTCAGAACTAAACCATAGAAATGACATAATTAAGAATTTAAAGCTTGAAGTTGAAAACAGTAAAACAGATCTAACAGAAAGAACCAGTGAAATAAACAAACTTAGATCTGAAATTGCAGAAAAAGAAGAAAGTTTGGAAATAAAAAATAAAGAATTATTAACTTTAAATGAAGAACTTGAAAATACAAAAAATAATTTAATTGGCAGTAGAACTGAACTAGAAGAATTAACAGGTGAAATAGAAAATAAAAACGAAGAAATAAGATTTAAAGAAAGTGAACTTGTAAAACTTAATTCTCTTTTAGATGAAAAACATGATGAACTAAATAATTTTAGAGAGAAACTTGAGGAAAAAACAGATCAAAGCCTTCAGCTTGAAATGAAGCTTGATAGAAGAACTGAAGAACTAAAAGAAAAAACTCAAGAAGTAAATGTTTTAAGTTCTGAACTTGAGGATAATAAAAATAAACTTACAAACCTACAGGAAACGGTTGTAACATTAAAAGATCAAATTGAAAACCGTACAAATGAGCTTTTAGGAAAAGAAACTGAAATAGAAGAGTTAAATGAGGAACTAAAAGCTAGTAAATCTGCTCTTAACTGGTTCAAAGTTGAAGTTGAAGAAAAACAAAACAAGCTTGAAGAAACAAAAGGCGAACTATCAAAAGTAACTGAAGAATTAAATGACCATAGAGAATTAATTGATGCAAAAACAATAGCAATTGATAACCTTCAGAACGAACTTTCAGATAAGACTGATATTCTAAGTGAAAAACAAAAAGAAATTGAAACAAAAACATTAGAAATAGAAGAAAACCAAATTAAAATTTCTGATCTAAAAACAGAGCTACAAAATAGAATGAAAGACCTAAATTATAGAAATAAAACCTTGAACGATAAAGAAATAAAAATACAGAACATCCAAACAGAGCTCAAAAAAAGAACTGATGAACTAAATATGAAAAATAGTGAAATAACTAGATTAAGAGAAAAAATTAGAAATGTACATCAGAAAAAAGAAGAAACCATGTTTCATTTTAATAAAATGAAAGATTCAATTCCTTCATCAGTACTTATACTTGATAATAACAATAATATTATTGATTGCAACAGAAAAGCTAGTGAACTACTTGGAATAGATTTTGATAGAGCAAAAAATATTTCTATAGATAATATAAGCCAGTTCAAAAAAGAAAGAGTCAAGGATAAAATTAATGATTTTACAAAAAACAAAAAACAAGTGAAAGTTAATGCATTATCAATCAAGGATAAAAAAGGAGATATATTTTTAACTAATCTAATTCAAAAACCTTTACATGATGAAACTGGAGAAGTAAAGGGATCTATATTGATTCTTGATGATATAAGCGATACTCAAAATTTACATACCGATATAAAAAGAAAAGAAGAAGAATTAAACAAACTTGAAAATAGATTCAAAGATGTTTATACAAAGCTTAAAATCGTCAATGAGGAAAGAAATGCAATAGACAAGCATATGTCAAATATTGGAATCAATAAACAAAATGAAATTGCACATATTGATAAGATATTGAAAAACAAAAAACTTGAGATTGATTCTTTAAACAACAAAATAGAAGAGAGATCTTCTGAACTTAATAACATATCAACCAAACTTGAAGACAATAAATCAGTATTAAAATCAGTTGAAAACGAATTATCTAAAAGAAAAACTGAGCTTGAATGTACACCTGTGCCTGATGAGATGCTTAGTAAGACCTGGAAAGAAAAACTCAAACTATATGATGAAATAGATAAATCATTGGGAATCACTGAAGAAGAAACACTTAAAACAAAAAAGTTAGATCACGATAAAGACGTTGACGATTAAATAAATTAATCAAAGCTTACTATTGATTGCATTGGCATTGGTGCTTTTAAAATTATTGTTCTTGTTATACCAGTCGATGGAAATAAGGTTATTTTTAGTGTATCATATTTCTGCATGCAAAAATTAGATGGAAGTTCGATTAATAGATATGCTAGATCTGAATTTTCATTTATTATATCAAAGTCAGCTATTGAGTCATCAAAGTCATTTATTGATATCAAACTATAATTAAATCCATTTAGACTGTTCCATATACTATGTCCAAAAAGATTACTTGATTTTAACTTATCTGAATCTTGGTAATATAAAATATTTACCATCTCACCATTATCAATTTGTACTGTTAATTGTTTGAAATCTATATTTTGAGAGACCATTGGTGTAATTAATAATGCAATTCTTTTAATTTTTTGAGTTCCACTTATATCATAAAATTTACCTTTCATATCTTTTATTTGAATGTAAGTTGATATTTCATTTACTGCATCATCTACAATTTGATCATAATCAGTACTTGTTGATGAGTCTCCACTAGTTTCACCTGTTATAACTGAGGCTACACACATCATTATTACCATTGATACTATCAAGAGAAGTAGTGTTGTCAATCCTGTAGACCTGAAATTTCCCATTTTATCACTGTTACATGATAAAATTTGGCGATTTTATTATATAAGTCTTATTATACAATTATTATCTCTTTAATAGAATATCCTCTTATATATTAATAATAAATATATCCGCTAATCAAGCAAATAGATTATATTTGTAAAAATGTCACTATGAGATTTTGTCTTTTTTGCATTTTTTCCTTTTCAGCAATTCTACCGGGTTATCTTTATATATTGTGGCTTGGGAACAGTATACATGGAAATGAATAGCATGCCCATATGTGGCATGAAATGTAAAGAAAAGAAAGGTGGTGGAAAAGAATGGAAAAAAAATATATGGAAAGGCTGAAAGGCAAATACTGTAAAATTGTCACAAAGGAACCTGGAGAAAAAAGAGCAAGTGTTGTAACAGGCACCCTTGAAGATATAGACTATGAAGATGGTTTTATTTTAATAGACTCAAACCAAGGATTAGGGTGTTTAAGGATAAGTACTGTTATAGCAATCAAACCAGGCAATAGAAATAAAAATAAACATGATAACAAGAAAAGAAAAATAAAACATGATAATCATGGTTTTGTTGGAATTGGAACTCTTATTGTTTTTATAGCTATGATTTTAATTGCAGCTGTTGCTTCAACTGTATTGATCCAAACAAGTGAAACCTTGCAACAAAGAGCAAGAACAGTCGGTACTTCAACTATAAGAGAAGTATCAGCAGGACTTACTATACAAGATGTAACCGGATACTGTGATGAAAACAAAACAAAAATAAAATATCTAGCACTAGGTATAAGACCAAGAGCCGGAAGTAAAGATATTGATTTAAGTCTAGCTCACCTTAGTATAAAATACGAAAATCTATCAATACTTTCATTAAATTCAAGTCTAGTATCACCTGTAAACCTAGGGGGAAAATCAGTATTTGACACACCTATAAGTGCAGCCAGACCAAACCATAGTATATTAAATAATCTAACAACTAGTGAATTTGGAGTAATAGTACTACACGATGCAGATGATTCAGTTACAAACACAAACGGTATGAACAGTGGAGATAAAATATTACTAATGGTAAACTTAACTGCAATAATACCAGAAACAGAGGGTCTTGAAGCAAGAGAAGATATCTCTGGTGAAATCCAACCAGAGTTAGGATCATCTGGCACATTTGAATGTACCGCACCAGCTGTATTCTCAAATAGAATAGTAGATCTTTGGTAAAATAAGGAGGAGAAATCCTTCAAAATCTTTTTTTTTTAAAAAATTTTTAGGTTTCTTTAATTAAGGCAATCTCTGCTTTGTCGTTGTTTAATATTGTAGGTTTTGTTTTAATTACAACATCAATTTTTTTGTTATCCTTAGATAAAAAAGTAGTTTTATAACCAAAGATTTTTTCACCATTAAGTCTTTTTTTATAAAATTTTTGAACATCTGCAAAACTCTCAGGAGCAATAAAATCAAACAAACTTTTATTAATAATTTCAGATAAATCATAACCCAAAAGAGAGGCAAAGGAATCATTAACCTGCTTCAAAATGCCCCTTTGAATAATTGCAGCAGATTCATTAATATTATCAATAATATCATGCTTTCCGAATGAATCATCCAAGCTGCTTGAATTATTTAAGTTATCTGACAACTTTTTAATAGAATTCTCTTTTTTATCAATCCATCGTCTCCTACTTTCTAAATCTGCCTCCAATTTTTCTAGTTTTTTACGCCAGCTAATAAAATTGATTTTTTTCTTATTAAGCTCCCTTTTTTCTTCCATAAGTTTTGATTCTAAATTATTTAAATAACCCTCGCGGTCATTTAATTCTTCTAAAAAGGCTTCAAATTCTTCTTTTCTTTTTCTACCACCAAATATATCACTTAATTTATAGATACTAAAACCTAAAAAATCTTTATCATGGCTTTCAGTATCTGAAAATTTATCTAAATAAACTTTTAGTTTTTTCTTAAGATATTTATTTTCATCCTTAAGATATTGATTCTTAAGTTTATACTTATCTAGATCGTCCTTTCCATAATCATTAATTGTTTTTTTGTCTATCTCATTCCAACTAGGTAAAAAAGATTCTTCAGAATCATCCCATGTGTTAATAAATGATCCAACAATACTAATATCCTCAACTTTTCCATCACTGTTTTTGATTGGAAAACTACTCCAGGAAATCATTATTTCATGGCCATTTTTTGTTAAAATTGGTAATTTAAAATCATTTATACTACTATTTTTTACAGCGGAATTAAATTTCTCTTGCCATGTTACCATATATTTTCTTGGAATTAAATCTTTAAAAAAAGATTTTTCTTTAACCTGGATTTCAGAATAACCAAATGTCTTTTCACATTTTTCGTTAAATTTCTTGATCTCACCAGATTTAGATATAGTTAAAGCTAGATCTTTATCACGTTTATGTGACTTTTTTTTAATATTTTTATTTCCACCCTCCATAGTGTCCCCGGGATTAATTAGCCAAAACAATAAATTTCTTAATGTTTTAATACTTTTTTGTTTTAAATAGATAACTATAGGAAAATTTCCCAAGAATATAAATAATATAAAATTCATTCTTATTTTGGAAGGATAAAACTATTAATACCTATTAATAGTTATAAAATACAGACTCGCAAGAGGAGGGGTGTAAATAAAGTTAAAGATGGGAAAAGATAAAGAGGACTCAGCGGAGCAAACAGATAGTGAAACTCAAGAACCTCCTAAAAAAGAAGAAATCGATGAAGAAAAAGAAACAGAAGAAAACGAAGAGAAAAAAGAACAAGACAAAAAAGAAGAAACAGTAGAAGAACAAGAGGAACCAGAAAAAAAAGAAAAAGACGTTGAGAAGCTAAGAAAGGTAATAAAAGTAGATGATTCTAAGGAAGAAGATAAAAAAGTTAATAAAAAACCAAGTGAGGATGTTGATTTATCTTCAAGAGAAGGATTAGAACAAAAAAGAGCAATGCTTCAAAGCATAAAAGATTTTGATTTTCAAATAAAGAAAAACCAAGAAGAAATAACAGGTATAAATAAAAAAATCGAATCAGTAAGTAGAGACCTTGATGATCTAGTAAGCCTTTATGAGATTGTATCTGAACAGATGAATCCATTTGTTGGACTTTCCAAAGTAACAAAGAAAAGAATAGATGCTCTAGAAAATTTTACAAGTGAAATAGATAATTTAAAAGACAGGATGGGAGAAGTTGAATCCTTTGCCGAAAGGACAGGTGCAAATATTAAAAAGGAAACAAAAAAGATAAATGCTGATGAAGAAGGTTCAGATAAAAAAGAAGAATCTGAATTAGAAGAAAAAGAAGTTGATACACCTGAAGATATTGATGATAATAAAAAAGAAATTCCAGCCCCTCAGGAAAACAATCAAATAAGTTTTAGCACAAGAAGTAGTGAGACTTCCTCATATGGTGATATTGATAGCATAATTGAAGAGTCATTATATGCTCTAAGTCAAGAGATGCGAATTGACAGAGCAATTGATGATTTTATAGAAAATTTAAAAACAGATAATGTCAATTAGGTGAAAATATGGGAGATAGTGAAAATAATAAAAAAAAGGGAGATTTTGATCTTGAAAGTGAACTATCTACCCTAGTAAAGAAGAATGTTTTAAATCAAAAAATTGCAGATAAACTTAAAACAAAGCTTAGTCAAAAAAATGTTAATTTAACAAAAGATCAGCTACATAGACTTGCAAATAAAATAAATGAAATATTAAGTAAGCAAAAACAGTTTAACACGCCAAAAAGTAGACAAATGCCGCAAAAAAATAATCTCCCAAAAGAAAATGAAAATATGCAAAAATTAGTTGACTCAATTGATAGTCTTGAGGAAAGATTGGGGCAATTAGAGGAAAATCTTGGCAATATAGATTTGGAAAAAGATACAACAGGTATAGTTAAAACAGAGGACATAAAAGTCGGTGAAGAAATAGATGTTTCTAAAACTTCAGAAATAGACTTAGAACCTTTAACAAATGTTCCAAACAATCCAGAAAGCATAATTGTACTAATGAAATGGATGCAATATTTGATAGATAAATGTGGAAGAGATAATCTTTCAAATATACTTGATTACTATGTAGACATTGGATGGATATCTGAAGATGCAAAAATAAGTTTGATTGATTATTCACATGGTATAACTGAAGATGCAGATAAAAAGGACCTAAATAAGAACATTTCAGATTTACCTTCAAAAGATCATATCCAATCACTTGTTTTTATACAAAAGCTGAAGGGTAATCAATTTGACAAGCATTTTATCGATAAAATAGATAGTGAATTAACAAGAATCACAAAAAAACTAAATAAATACAATCTAAAATAAAAATATTTATTTACCACTTTTGTAATATAAACTTTTATATAATTCATAATTGAGGGGATACTTTACAAATATAATCTCACTAGTTGGAGGTGGTATAAATGGGATTCTCATTGTCAGCAGCTACTGCAATTATTGGGGTATCTATACTGATATCTATAGAGATAATAGTGTCAACCACGATTCCAACTATTACAGATGTTCATGATTCATATGATTTAATGAGAGATAGATCGATTGAAAGATTCCAAACTGATATCAATATCACAAGTATTCAAACTATTACGAATGGTTCAAATTACGATATAAATGTAACTTTAAAAAATACAGGCAGTATAACACTTAAAACAATCGATTTTGATGTACTGATAAATGGGTTATCAAAAGAATTTGTCTCAACTTCGAACTATCTATATCCAGAAAAATCTGCAAATTTCACTATACATAATCAAGCAACAACTGGTACAAATAGATTAAAAATTGTAACAAATAATGGAATTTCAGATTATAATAATTATTTTAGATCATAAAAAGAGGATGATAAAAAATGGGATTTAGCTTAACAGGTACACATGTAATATATTTCATTGCAGCAGTAATCATTGCAGGTGCTGTATCAGGAGTATTTGTAGCTGTAATCCAAGATGTGACAGGTAGTTTTTCTGAAAGAGGTGAAAGAGTAAAAGATCAGCTGGATATAGAGTTTTCAATAATAAACGATCCTGATAATATACCATCAACAGCAAGTGACTATATTTTTTATCTGAAAAATATAGGAACTGTAGAAATACCAACGACAAATCAAACATTTACTATATTTATTGATGGTGAGATAATCAAAACTTCAAACTACAATTTTTCACAAAACATCCTACAATCAGAAGAAACAAACTCTCTATATATAGATAAGAATAATGTAAATGCTGGAGATCACAACCTTAGAATTATTGGTCGATATGATATAGATGATGAATTTTATTTTACAATATAATAAAATGTTTAGGATGGGAAAAAGATATGGGCAGAGCAAGTAAATCTTTGATACTAGAACGAAAAGGAGAAAAAGATGGTTTTGCTCAAAGATTTGGACAAGAGATACCAGAAGGAACTCTTGTTTTTATAGAAGGAAAAGAAGGAACAGGTAAAAGTATTTTCTGCCAAAGATTCTGCTATAGTTTTTTAAAAAATGGTTCAACTTGCTCATATGTCTCAACACAATATACAATCAAAAGTTTTCTCAGACAGACCGCATCAGTTGGATATGACACTAGAAACTATCTTATGAAAGGAAAACTTTTATTCATATCAACAGAAGTAATGCTTGCTGAAACTAAACCAAAGGACACTTTTTTAGAAGGGCTTCTTACATGTAAAAAACTATTTGATCCTGAAATAATCATAATTGATTCCCTATCTACACTTTTAATTGAAGCGTTAAATGAAAAAAACCTAGTTGACCTTACAAACTTTTTCAATAGGTTAAAGGGTTCAGGGAAAATCATAATTGTTACTGGAAATCCAAATGAATGGTCTGAAAAGATCCATCATGATTTTCGAATGATAGCTGATATCCATTATAAAATCACTAGAGAATCAATGCCAGGTGTTGGAATTGTTCACAATATATATCTAGAAAAATTTAATGCAGCTGAATTTAAATATGAGCCTCTTACAACTTTTTCGGTGAGACCTGGAGTAGGGCTCACAATTGAAACAAGTGGTGTTGCCTTCTAAAAACTAATAATTAGGATAAATATGACAAAAATTGAAGAAAAACAGGTAAAAAAACTATTACAGAACAATCCTCATCTTAGAAGATATGTTGAAGAAATAAAAAAGAAATCAGGCACAGAACCTAGTTTTTACAGTCAAGTCCCTAGAGATGCAAAAAAACAGGAATATCCAAATCTAATTTACACAACAAAAGGTGTTGTTTTTATTCATATTGTAAAAACAAAGGACATGGAAGATATTGAGTACCATGCAATAGCTCCGGACCTAAATGATATAGAAAAACAAAAAAAAGAAATTATTCTTGAGATGGTCTATGAAAGAGCTCATAGAAAAACAGACATAAAAACCCAGGATGAACTTAGAAAAGCCATCAAAGATATGATAAAAAAGGTTACAAAGATCGACGAAAAATCAGAAGGAGTTATTAATAAATCAAAAGGGGGAAAAGTAAAAGTAAGCTCTGTTGAAAAAAGGAATATAGAATATGATATAACTAAAGATATCGTAGGTGGCGGGCCACTTGAGCCGTTTATGAGAGATCCATATATCGAAGATATCCATATTATAACTGGAGAAAATGTTCATCTAATCCACAAAGTCTTTGATATGGTCAAAACAAATATCTATATCGATAAAACATGGGCAGATACTTTTTCACAGGAATTTGCTGAAAAAATAGGAAGTCCAGTGAGTGAAGGTCAACCCATAGCAGATGGGACACTTCCTGATGGAAGTCGCGTTAACATAATACATAGTAGAGATGTAAGTTTAAAAGGACCAAGTATGACAGTTCGTAAGTTCAGTGAAACTCCAATTAGTATCACTCAAATTATGAACTGGGGAACATTTGATACAAGTGTTGGAGCATATCTGTGGCTTGCTTTACAATATGGATGTAGCATATTTGTATGTGGAGAAACTGCCAGTGGAAAGACAACTACTGCAAACTCAATGTTTGTTTATATTCCACCTGAAAAAAAGATATATTCTGTTGAAAACACACCAGAGGTACAAGTACCTCACCAAGTATGGCAACAAATGCTTACTAGATCTACAGGTCCAAAAGAGAGCCACATAGATGAATCAGACTTATTAAAAGCTGCTTTAAGATCAAGACCTGATTATATAATACCAGGTGAGACAAGAGGAGAAGAAGGAAGAGTTGTATTTCAGGCAATGCAGACCGGTCATCCAGTGGTAACAACCTTTCACGCAGGAAGTGTCACAAAAGTCATCCAGCGTTTTACAGGGCATCCAATAAATGTCCCTAAACCATTCATGGACAACCTTGATATTGTATTAATTCAACTAGCAATACAAAGAAAAGGAAAAAAATTAAGACGAGTAATATCAATCGATGAAATAGAAGGATACAACAAAGAAGCAGATGGAATAATGTCAAGAACTGCATTTGAATGGGATGCAGCAAGTGATTCACATCTTTTTAAAGCAAATAGAAATAGCTACATACTTGAACAAAAAATTGCACCAATGGCTGGTTTTCAAAATCCTATGGACATATATGATGAATTTGATAAAAGAAAGCATATCCTAGAAAGAATGATCGAAGAAAAAATATTTGATTACTATGAAGTAGTACAGTTCATTTGGACCTATTATAGAGAAGGAGTAAAGGGGCTTCCTATCTCAATATAATATTTCAAAGGATGGGTGAAAAGGATTGGGAAAGATAAATGAGACAGAAATAGAAGAAATTCTAAAAAGAAACCCCCATCTTAAAGATTATATATCAAAAATTGAAAAAAAGATTGGTAAACCTGATTTTTATTCTCCCCTTGAATATGAAGCGCGAGATATAAGAAATCCAAATATCATATATCCAGCACAAGGCGTGGTATTTGTTCATGTTTATAAAACTTTAGACATGGATGAAAAAGAGTATCATCCAATCGAGCCTAGCCTTGATAAAGAAGAGAAAAAAAAACACGATTTACTTTTAAAACTAATAATAAAAAAAGCTCCACAAAAAGAAAGTGTGGAATCAGATAAAGAACTAAAAAAGGTTTTACAAGAACTAATAGATGAAACAATTGAGATAGACGAAAAGGCAGTAAAAGCAGAAACAGAAGGGAAAAAAGGTCCTTTTAAAAAAAAGAAAACAAAAATCAAGGCCACATCAAAACAGAAAAGATCAATCGAGTACTATATTTTAAAAAACATTGTTGGAACAAGTCAAATCGAGTGTTTCATGCGTGATCCATGGCTTGAGGATATTCATGTTGTTGCAGGTGAAAAGATACATTTAATCCATAAAGTCTTCGGGATGACAAAAACAGATGTAAAGATAAGTAAAGAAAAAGCAGATGAATTCACAAGAAAGTTGAGCGAAAAAATGGGGTCACCAGTAAGTGAAGGGCAACCTATAGCAGATGGTGTACTGCCTGACGGAAGCAGAGGCAATCTTGTTTATTCTGATGCGATAAGTATAAAGGGTCCCAGCATGACAATACGTCGATTCACAGAGACACCAATTAGTATAACTCAACTGATAAAATGGGGTACATTAAACTCAGGAATAGCAGCCTACCTTTGGATCTGTTGTGAGTATGGCAGAAATTTTTTCATATGCGGTGGGACTGCTTGTGGTAAAACAACAACCATGAATGCAGTTATACCTTTTATACCGCCTGAAAGAAAAATCTATACTGCAGAAGGAACACCTGAAATGCAGGTGCCACATAAAGTATGGCAACGTCTATTGACAAAAGACTCAGGACCAGTAGAAGGAAGAGTTACAATGTTTGACCTATTGAGAGCAGCACTGAGGTCAAGACCTGAATATATTATACCTGGTGAGGTCCGTGGTGCAGAGGGAAACATTGTATTTGGTGCAATGCAGACAGGTCATCCTGTGATGACAACATTTCACGCAGGAAGTGTCACAAAAGTCATCCAGCGTTTTACAAGTGACCCTATAAATGTTCCAAAAACATTCATGGACAACCTAGATTTTGTCGTGATTCAACTAGCTATAGAGCGCGACGGTAAACTTATGAGAAGGGTTACAAATATTGATGAAATAGAGGGATATAATAGAGAAGTAGATGGAATAATGTCGCGAACTGCATTTGAATGGGATGCATTAAAAGATGAGCATAGATTTGTTGCAAACAGAAACAGCTATATTCTCGAAGAAAGAATTGCAAAAACAGCAGGTTACAAAGATCTAAGTGAAATTTATCTAGTATATGATGAAAGAAAACATATTTTAGAAAGGATGGTAGAAGAAAACATAATGGATTATTTTGAGGTTGTCCAATTTATTTGGTCTTACTATCGTGAAGGAAAAAAAGGACTACCTATAACTCTTTAGAAGGATATAAATGGCTAAGAAAAAAAGAGATAAAAAAAAGAAAAAAACCAAAGTAAAGAAAAGTAATACAATAATTAAGCAATTAAAAGTTGCATATAATAATTTAGAAGATCCTAAACATTTCTACAAAAATATTTTGTTTCCACTTATTTTTATTGGAATATTAATGTTTTTACTTCCATTTATATTAGATTTACTTGTACCTGTAACTTTGGAGTTTAATCCTTTAACATTTATTGTTGGAGGTACTGTGCCAATATTCTTAGGAGTATTTTATCCATATATCACCTGGAAAAACCGTGAAAATGATATCAATGGAAAAATGCATTTTTTTATAACTCATCTTAGAGTTCTTGGTATCTCTGATCTCGCTCTCAGAGATGTAATAAATATCCTAGGTGGAAAAAAAGCATATGGAGCATTAGGTGAAGAACTAAAAAGAATAAGTGTTATCTCGATACAATGGAAAATGCCTTTATCTAAAGCATTTAGATTTATGTCAGCAAGAACCCCAAGTAAACTTCTAAAAGATTTCTTAGACCGTTTCTCTCAGAGTATGGACAGTGGCGTGGAACCAAGAGAATTCATTGAAACAGAACAGGATGCAGTTATAGAGGAATACAAAACAATGTATGAAACTAGTAATGAAAATGTAGTAATATTAAATGAAGTATATGTTTCAATGTTAATAGCAATAATGTTTGTAATGAGCCTTGGGATAATCTTACCTATTATAATGGGCACTGAAGATATGAACACATTCATTTATCTTTCTTCATTTCTTTTGATAATTTCTGAAGGAATGTTAATGTATCTATTAAAAGCCATGATACCTCCGGATGAAATATGGCATTTAACAGGTGAAAAAGGTGCTGTTGAAGAAAAAGTAAGCAGATACTTCAAAATATCAATAATTGCTACAGCTATTACTGGATCTGTTTTATTTCTCTTAAAATACAATTCTATTATTCCACCTATTGTTAAATTTGAAATATTGTTTGCAATTTCAATAACACCTCTTTTAATAAGTGGAGCAGTCGTACTTTTAGAAGAAAAAAACATCTCAAGAAAAGAAAGAAATTTCCTTGGATTCATGCCGGCTCTTGGAAGCATTTCAACAATGAGAGGAGGAAGAATAAACGATTCAGTATACTATCTAAGTAAAAAGGATTACGGAGTTTTGACAAGGCATATAAGAGATTTATATAGAAGACTTAGAACAAGAATTGATGATGATGCATCATGGGAATGGTTTGGAGTAGATACCGGTAGTAACTATATTCAAAGAGCAAGTGAAATGTTTAGAGAAGCGACATTTGCTGCAGCAAACCCACAAAAAGTATCTAGAATGATATCAGAAAATATTAGAAAAATACGTGATTTAAGAGTAAAAAAACTGACAATAGTAAATACTTCAATAGCACTTTTTGCAGGAATTACTTTTGGAATTTCTTTTGCAATTTATGTTTCATTAATTATAGGTGAACATTTGAATAAAACAATGCAGAGTACTGATTCATTATCTGGTGTGAAATCTATTAATGTTGGTGGGATCCTATCAACAATAGATCCCCAAGTTTATGCAAATAACTATATTATAATATTTTTTGTCCTTGTGATACACTGTTTTATGCTAGCACTTACAATAAAAGTTTTAAGAGGCAGCCATAAATATGCAACATTACTATATTTTGTTCCATTTGTATGGATTGTATCAATAACAAGTTTTATAGTAGAATATTTCTTTGGAGGAATGCTAACACCATAAAAATTTATAAAAACAAAATCAATAATAAATTATAGGACATTAAAAATACACCTTAACAGGAAGTTAAAATATGAAAAAGATAGGAATTCTAACAGGTGGAGGAGACTGCCCAGGCCTAAATGCAGTAATAAGAGCAGTTGTTAAAAAATCACTTAGTTATAACTGGGAGATAATAGGGATAAAAAACGGATGGGCAGGTCTAATAAACGGAGAAATGGAACTACTGACAGATTATTCTGTATCAGGTATACTTCCCAAGGGTGGTACTATAATTGGTTCATCAAGAACTAATCCTTTTAATTCAACTGAAGACCTTCAAAAATTAGAGGAGAACATAAAAAAATTTGGAATCGATGCAATAATAGCAATTGGCGGAGACGATACACTAGGTGTAGCAAAAAAACTTTATCATGAAAAAAACATAAATACAGTTGGAGTGCCAAAGACAATTGATAACGATCTATCTGGGACTGATTACACTTTTGGGTTTGACACAGCCGTGTCAATTGCAACAGAAGCAATAGATAGACTTCATACAACAGCAGAGTCACATCATAGAGTAATAGTTGTAGAAGTAATGGGCAGGCACGCAGGATGGATCGCGACAATGGCAGGGATAGCTGGCGGCGCTGATGAAATTTTGATCCCTGAGGTTCCATTTGATATAAAAGAGGTATGCAGTAATTTAAAAAAGAGATACCAGAGAGGAAAAACATTTAGTATAGTTGCAGTTGCCGAAGGAGCAACACCAATAAAAGATGAAAGTGAAACAGTCGATAAACCAGATGAAAAAACTGGACTGGTTGTCCAAAAACAAAAAAAAGATGCATTTGGACATGTACAGCTCGGTGGAATAGGTCATTATCTTGCTGATGAAATCGAAAAAAGAATGAAAGTAGATACAAGAGTGACAATACTAGGGCATGTTCAAAGAGGGGGATCGCCTACTGCTCATGATAGAATTCTTGCTACTAGATTTGGAGTAAAAGCAGTTGAACTAATTAAAAATAAAGACTATGGAAAAATGGCAGCTTTACAGGGAAATAGTATTGTAGCAGTACCACTTGAAGATGCAGTAAAAGAACTAAAAAAGGTAGACAAAGAACTATATGATATAGCAAAAGTCTTTTTTGGATAATTATTTTAAGGTTGTAACTCAATTATTGTATCAACAAATGCGCTAGGTGTTCTAAAACCAATTACGCCATTAATTCCTTGTTCTGGTACAACCTCGCCAAAAACATTTGTACGCGTGTCAATACCAGAGAAACAATCTGTTGTGTTAACCATAATAACTACCAGATCATCGTCATTTATAGTAGGATTTGTTGAAGTACATGAACTATCAAAATCCCTAATTACAAGTAAACCATATGTCGTAGAAGAAAGATTACTAGAGTTTAAGGTGCCAAATAAACCACTATCCACACTACTTTCATAGCAATTTTTTGAAAAATTTAAAATTACTTGATCACTAGAATCAGAAATAGAAACATAAGTCTGATCCAAATCAATTTCATTAGAACCAGCAATAGTTCTAATAAACAGAGCTAACTGGGTTATCTTTGAACCGTCATGATAGCCATTGACTCTAATTAACTTAAGGCCGCTAGATATATCATTTATTGTTTCCTGACCGGTTTCCATGGCCTGCTGTTCAAGACTATTCATAGTTTGAATAATAACACTAGCAGCAATACCCGCAACAAGGATCATTGCTATAAATATGATTAATGATCCAATTCCAATTGCAGCAATATCTTTAGATTTTAATGCTCCCCTCAAAGAGATTTTTATTTATATATACCCCCTCTAAATTCAGATTTTTTTGGATAAAATGGTAAAAATCTTACCAGCCCATCCAAAATAATGAATGACTTAGAGGGATAAAAAATTATTGATTAAAAAAAATCAAAAAAAAGAGATTTAGAGTGTGGGTTTTAACCACACATATTTTTATCTATGTTTTTGGCTATTTAGTAGAGATCAAAGACATCATCAGTGTATGATGCAGGTGTTCTAAAGCCAAAGCTTCCAGGTGCACCATCTTCAGGCATTACCATACCCCATATGTCTGTTCTCTCAGAGGCGCCACCATTACCGAAACACGCTGTTAAGTTCACTGTTAACATTACTTTGTCTCCTCTGTTTATAACTGGTGAAGTAGCACTACACGAACCATCTGCATCTTCAAGTTCCATTATACCAAATGTATTTGCACTTTGTTGTAACATTGGATATGTGTCACCATTATCGTCTGTTGTTGAAAAAACTCCGCCATCTCCAATTAATGGTGCAAAGTCATAATTTGCATCACTGTTATATGTGAGTATACATTTTCTTGTTGAGTCAGATACTTCTACTACAGCTTGGCTTAAGTCAATGTCCTGTGAACCAGCTCGAGGAGCTATAGTTATAGTCATATTTGTCATGGTAGTATTAGCCCAAAGAGTAGAACCATTCCCATAGTTCCAAGCTGTTGCCTTTTCACCTTCTATATCAACAACTCTTATTCCAGTTGCGACTTCTGCAGTGGTCTGATCACCAGTCTGCATAGCCTGAATCTCAAGCTTGTTTGCAGTCTGAACAAGAACACTTGCAGCAATACCAGCAACAAGTACCATTGCGATAAAAACAATCATCGCACCAATACCAATAGCACCAACATCCTTATTTTTTAAGATTTGTTTAAGTTTCATCCTACATCACACCTCCTCAGTATAAGTCATAGACAGTATCCGACAGTGAAGGCGGTACTCTAAAGGCGAAGTGACCAGCTGAACCTTCTTCTGGCATTACTTGTCCCCATATGTCATCTCTTGGGTCAAATCCATTTCCGCCATCAAATCCACATCCGGTCAAACTTATACACAGCATTACCAGATCTCCTCTGTTGATAACAGGTGATGTTACAGAGCTGCATGAGCTATCAGCGTCTTCAAGAACTAATATACCAAATTCTTCATTTGTTTCGTTCCATCCGCCAGTGTTAAATACTCGTCCATCTGAACCAACACTGGAATCAAAATTCCAAGCTTTACTACTATTAAAGGACAGTAATACTTTTGTATCTCCATCACACAATTCGACTACAGCTTCATTCAGATCAATATCAGATGAGCCTGCTCTTGGTTTAATTGTCAGAGTTAAATTTGTCAGGTGGGAATCATTTTGTAATCCCTCGATATCAAAGACATGTAAACCAGTGGATACTTCTGCAGTGGTCTGATCACCAGTCTGCATAGCCTGAATCTCAAGCTTGTTAGCAGTCTGAACAAGAACACTTGCAGCAATACCAGCAACAAGTACCATTGCGATAAAAACAATCATCGCACCAATACCAATAGCACCAACATCCTTATTTTTTAAGATTTGTTTAAGTTTCATCCTACATCACACCTCCTTAATATAAATCAAACACCGTATCCCCGGCATAAGAAGCAGGTGTTCTAAATCCAAAGACACCGGCTGCACCGTCTTCTGGTTGTATCATTCCCCATACATCTGTTCTTTCTCCTAACTTTGAATTAAATGTATTACCGCTACCGCAATAAATAGATAGAGCAACTTTGTCTCCTCTGTTTATGACTGGACTATCCCATGTACATGAAGAATCAGCATCTTCTATTACAATAATTCCAAATCCTTGTGCAGTACAACTATCAAAAAAAGTATCGTTAAATAAATCACCATCTATTTCAGTTTTATTATGAAATTCTGCACTAAGATATGTAAGTACATTTTTCATAGAACTATCAGATATCTCAATAAAAGTTTGTGACAGATCTATATCATCTGATCCAGCTCTTGGTTGAACTGTAATCAAGAGATGCTGAATATCATCTTCAACTTTCTCACCAGATACATCTGCAACGGATAAACCTGTTGCAACTTCTGCAGTGGTCTGATCACCAGTCTGCATAGCCTGAATCTCAAGCTTGTTTGCAGTCTGAACAAGAACACTTGCAGCAATACCAGCAACAAGTACCATTGCGATAAAAACAATCATCGCACCAATACCAATAGCACCAACATCCTTATTTTTCAATATATTTCGTATTTTTTTTCCCATCTTTTTCACATCCCTCCTATGCGTTGTAGTTAACAACTACATTAGAGTGCTACCCTCAATAATATCTGTTGTGCTTATATACTTTATTTGCATGTGGATATATAGGTGCATATGCAGGTATCTATACTGATAATCCACTACTGTCCGATGTAGGTACGTACCTGTATAGTTATATCAATAATAAGATAAATACACACATATCTAAAAAATTGTAAAATCATTCATTTTTTGAAATTGATTTTCCTAGGTCTTTAATTTCTCTTTCAAGCTGCATCAAACTTAGATCTACGCCCATCTCCTTCATAACTGAGATATAATCCCCACCAATGTTTCTTTGTAATTCTTTAATAAAAAAATGTCCTGCATTATTTCCAAGAAAGAAATGAGTATTTGAAATTATCTCATTTAGTGCTTTTCCCATAATATTTTCATCAATACTATTAATTTCTTTTAAAACAGCCACTGGTTCTTCATCTTCTACAAAACGATTATCATTTATTTTTATATGTCTTAGAAATTCATATTTTGTTTTTAATTTTTCCATTACGCTATCAACGGTATAGATAGCATGTCCTTTACTTGTTTTCCTTCCACTTATAGTTATAAGATTCTTTAGAACATTTTCAATTAAATCTGATTTATCTAAATTAGACATAACATCCACCAGAACTCCATTAATGTAATTTTTAAAATGCTTTAATAATTTTTGCATACGTAATGTATTTATTATAGAAATTCAATACCATATATAATATAATTTGGAGGGTGATGGATGAATAAAGAATTTAGTAAGATATTAACCGTATCAATAGCTGTAATAACACTAACAATATTGTTTTGTGGTTGTTTAGGAACTGAGGTTGAAAAAAAAGAAACAAATGTTTTTTTTGAATCAGAAGTTGTAAATCTATTAGAACATAGTTTAGAATTCAATAGAAATAATAAAAAAGAAATAAATCAGGTTATCGTTAACGGTAGAATAGAAAATAAACTAAATCGTAAAATAAACGTTACAATAAATGCAGAATTCTATGATAAGGATGATAACTATCTAGGTGAAAAAGATTTTACAATATTTGGTCTTAGAGCTCTAGATAAACCAGGTGATTCTACAACTTTCACAATTACTTATGAAGGAGAAAAAACAAATCTAGTACATTATTCAAAATTAATTGTATTTGAAAAAGAATAATCAAATAATATATTATTTATCTTTTATTTTCTTAAAGTATGATAATACTATAATAGAGATAAAGAAGATCATCAAACTAAAACCCGGAGTTCCATTTTGATTAGCCGGCTCATATATAACATCAAGAGTTGTACTTCCTTGATTAAATTTTGTATTGTTATCTGGATTTGAAGGAGTATATTTTATCTCTATTTGTCTTTGTTTGTATGGTGTTGACCATTCTATTGTAAAATCCTTTTCTTCATTTGGTCCAAATATAACACCTAAGCAAGTATCTGTATTTGTTGATGATTTTCTATCATCTTCATAAATTCTTATATCAATAGGACTTGAGGAAACTTCCGCAGTATTTTTAACAGATACATATACATTATAATAGTATTTGTTATCTTCAGCTTTGATTAACTCATATGTTGGATCTTTTGAAAAATCTAATTTTGAATCATCTGCAGTAACAGTTTCTGAGTAATGATTTAACATTATTACTATAATACTTACCAATATTAATAATAAAATTATCTTTCTAAATTTCATAATTTCCCTATACCCCTTCAATCTTTAATTTTGAGATATACTATCAAATATTTAAAATTGTATGTTAATTTTATTTTTTGATGAATAGATTTTAATATTGATAATTCTTATATAGAAATCAGATTCGAGGGGGATTAAAAAATGTTGGAAGATAGAGGTATTAGAAAAGGAATAGAAGTATTTGTAAAAGATGCAATAGATCCAGATGCCCCTTCAAAAAAAGCAAGGGTCATTAGAACTTATCCTCGCCCAAGTCGATGGCTTGTTGTAAAATATGAAGATGGAAACATGGAACAGGTTGAAGAAAGACAAGTCACAACCATGTTTGAAATAAATAGAAGAGGTAGAGAAATTTAAAAACTTATTTTTGCATATTTTTTACTATTTCTTTTCCAAAATCTGTTAGTTTATAGATTTTAATGTTTGAAGTACTTTCTACTCGCTCCACAAGATCTAGATTGATTAATGACTCCTCTGATTTATATCTAGAGCCCATTCCTCTAATTGCACCTATAACATTTGTAGGTGTTGTTTTTACATTATATGCGATTTCAGAAGTATAACTTCCGCTGGGACTAATCTCTAAAAGATATTCAGTAATTTTTTTTCTAACGTTACTTCTTCTAAGAGATCTGACAACAAGCGGCCTTATATGATCCTTTGAAAAAGTTTTATTTTCGTCATCCTGCATCCCATCCGCCTTGAAAAGTTGAATGTTATTTCATATTTATAAATTAATCGGTAATTAAAAACATTGTTTTTTTTCATATAAAAAAAACTTTATTTTAATTTATCTATTTTTATCTACACCTATTTTTTTGCAATATTTTTCAATTGGGCATTTAGAGCACCAGGGTGAAATTGTGGTACAAATTTTTTTTCCAAATTTTACAAACAAGTGATTGATATCAGCCCAGTATTTTTTTGGAACAATTTTCATTAGTTCATCCATTGTATCATCAGCATTTTTTGTTTTAACTAGACCTAATCTGTTTGAGATTACATGTACATGTACATCTACAGGTATATAGTTTGGATTGTTATGTCCATATACCATAACTATTGAAGCAGTTTTTTTCCCTACGCCTTTTAGTTTCAATAATTCGTTGAAAGTGTTTGGAACTGATCCATTATATTTTTCTACTATTTCATTTGAAATATTTATTATTCTTTCTGATTTTACTCTGTAAAAACCTACAGGGTAAATTATCTTTTCAATTTCTTTTTTTGATGCATTTGATAGTTTTTCAGCTGTATCAAAATCTTTAAAGAGTTTTATTGAAGCCTCTTCAGTTATTTCATCTTTAGTTCTAAGGCTTAATAAACAAGATACAAGTGTTGTAAAAGGAGTTTTTTTAATTCCTGCTTTATCTAGTGATGAGACTATTGGTTGATCATAATTTTTCATTTCATCTTTTATTATGTCTATTATTTTTTGAATATTCCTTTGTTTTTTCAAAATTTTTTCCACTACTCTAGAAAATGAAATAAAAAAAGGTATTTAAAAATAATTAAAAGAAATTTTTATCTTTTCTTTAGAAATCTTATAATGATTCCTATCAAGACTAGTATCACTATTAATATTCCAAGAATTAACAATAGATTATCAAAACCATTTTCTTCTTTTGGTTTTTCAACTTTTATATCAATTGAAAAAACCTCTGTTTCTCCTTCTGTAAATTCTGAGTCTAATTCCTTTTCTGTTGTTGATTCTGAATTAACTGTAAAATTCAGTGTTTTCATATATGACTCTTTTCTCTTGGAAACTGAAAAGTTTAGAATTATTGTTTTCTCAGCGTTTTTTGGTATTATTATTGTTTCTGGGACTATTGATACATTTATATTATCATTCAAACTATTTAGTGTTAGAGTTGCTCTTGTCTCACCGTTACCTGTGTTTTTTATTCTTACTGGAATTGATATATTTTCACCGGGTTTTGTATTTATCTTTGTATCATTATCTGGATAAGTGTAGTTTACATCAATTGATCCTTGATATTCAGGTGTAATATCAAAACTTGCTGAGGCTTCTGATGCTTCTAATCCCCAGTTTTCTTCAGGTGTGAATTCTGCCTTTAAAGAAATTTTTCCATCTTTAAATGCTTCAGTTTCATTTTTTATTTTAAAATTGAGTTTTGTATCTTTAGTTTGTAATGTTGTTGAAAGAGGTATAGTTAATTCTTCCTTTACCATATCTCCAGTAACCCATTCAGGTGTTGTAAGTAATATACTAACATTTACTGTCATGTTACGGTTGTTATCTCTAAATAAGATCCAACCTCCTACTAGATTAGTTAAAAAAGAAGGATAGAATCTAGGATTTTCATAT
Organism: uncultured Thermoplasmatales archaeon; assembly: GCA_964473335.1. GTDB lineage: Archaea > Thermoplasmatota > E2 > DHVEG-1 > DHVEG-1 > CAYZTD01. The sequence continues at coordinate 1,284 of CAYYOO010000021.1, read as the reverse complement.
TTAAAACCTATAGTTATTGGTATTTCATTATCAGAATCTATTTCAAGAGGATCTTCAGGAATATTCTTTATTTCAATTTCAGTTGTTGTGTTAAAATTATAAATTCTTAAGTTATCAAAGATTCCTGTAGTCTTTTCTTTTGTTGCATTTATCTGTGGCATTACTGCACTTGATAAAAGCGCGAATAATGTAAATATTATCAGTATTTTTTTGGCATACATATATATTACACTCATTTTAATAATAAGCTAATAATATATTAAATTATATACTATTTAAATTTTATTATACAAAAGTTCCCCATAAGTGAAAAATAGCGCTGGGGAAGGGATTTGAACCCTTGTGGTGAAAACACCAATGGTTTTCGAGACCACCGCCGTAGGCCGAGCTTGGCTACCCCAGCAAAAAACTTTTTTAAAAGTTTAATCAAAGAGTTAAATTAATAGTTCATAAAAACTGAACCTATATTCAAATGTTTTTATTAATATAAAGAAAAAATGCTTTGTAATTGGATAATTAGAAAATTTATGATTTATCTTCTTTTTTCCAAGCTTTATAATAATTTATACTACAAATGATGATTAGGATTATTGTTAAAGCTAAACCAAAAAGAACCCAATCATATGATAAATCAAAACTAAATTTTGCGTAAATAATAATAAATGTCGGAATCCATGATAATCGAACTGCAAATGCCCAAAATACAAGTTTTTTAGATGAATTACCAATTGTTTTTATCATAATGAAATATATAAAATTATTATAAATAAATGTTTTCATAATTTTTTAACAAAATATTGCATTTATTTTTTATACACATTATTTATATTGGTATAGATTCTAAATGAAGGTCAAGGTTAATATAATACGAACTAATGAAAATAAAGAGGTTAATCTAGAGAAGAATTCATTAATTCTTGACCTAATAAAAAAAATTAATTTCAAACCTGATACAGTTGTTGTTATGCGAGGTAAAAAACCAGTACCTGTTGATGATGAAATAAAAAATAATGAAACTTTAAATATCTTACATATATCCTCAAGTGGATAAATATGCTCCTGTAGTGTAGTCCGGCCAATCATCAAGCCCTCTCGAGGCTTAGACCCGGGTTCAAATCCCGGCGGGAGCACTTTTCATATCTGTTTTTTTTATAAGGAGAAATATAGGTAAGATTTATATAAGGTAATTTATACCTATATAGGTAACATTTATATATGTCTTTTTATTGCTATATTTGTGAAAGGAAAAGTTAGAGAAAGAATTCTGCGTATATTACTTACTCA
>CAYYOO010000020.1:23444-25669 GCA_964473335.1 uncultured Thermoplasmatales archaeon | reverse complement strand
TAATTAAAATATAAATATATTTAGATAATATTTTCATCTAAATATATATTACATCTACTGATATATAAAATTAACGTGTGTTAACACTCCTTAATTTTTAAAAATATAAAAAAATTCTTAACCAAGTTTGATTTTTTTACCTTTTTTAAGTTCTTCAACTGATTTATCTGCGTGTTTTTTGAGTTTATCTTTATCCATTACAGCATTTCTAGCACTAATGTTTTGTTCTTTAATTGCCTTTTTTGCTTCTTTGTATCTTTTTCTGCGCTCATTTTTTATGGACATCACTTTTGACTTCATCTCATAAGCCTTTTTATGGACCTTATCTGCTTCTTTTTTGACGGATATGTATTCCTCGTGTTTTTTATTTGCTTCAGCAATAGATACAGACATTTCTTTGACTAATTTTATGTATTTATCATGTTTTTTCTGACTTTCATCATAGAATTTTTCAACTTTTTTATGTTCCTCATCAGCTTTCTTAAAAAGTTCATCAATTGCATTATCTTTGTCGTCGATATCAATTTTTATTTTTTCCTGGTTTTTTAATTGTTCTTGAGCGTTTTTAAATTCCTGTTTTTTCTCACGGATCTTTTCAATTAAATCGTTTTCCTTCTGCGGGCTCATTGGAACTGTTTCTTGACGATATTCAAGCATCTGAACGTCTGCCTTGAGTTCTTCTACTCTTAAAGGTAGATTTTTAAAAACAGCCCCTCTCTTCTTTTGTTTGGCTTTTATTAGTTTTTTTGCTTCTTCTTGTAGTTTATTTCTTATTTTTTTATGCTCGCGCATTTTTTTAACAAGTTTGTCACGATCCTCTTTGAGCTTTTTCATTTCTTCTTTTTGTTCTTTTTTACTCTTATGGATCATGTCACGTTCTTCACGTAAAACCCTAGCCATATCATTTAATTCGTTTCTCTTCTGGATGTATGACTGGAATTTTTTTTCTGCGTCACGAATTTGCTCTATTTCTTTTTTCTTATCTGATTTGTCTTTCATAAGAAATACTACCAGTTTATACCCTGAATAATTAAAGTATTATTTAACTATTATTTTTATTTTGTTTTTACCTTTTTCTGCTATCCAAGGTATTTCTATATCTGCATGTCCGCCACGTGGAATAGTAACATCCTCTACTTTATTTTTTTCCTTGCCGTTAACAAAAAGAATAATTGTTAGCTTTTCAGCAGATACAGTTCCTTTATTAAATAGTTTAAAGGATGTTTCTACTCTATCTCCTTTTTTAAACTCTCTAGGCCAATGAAGGACCCCTGAGATAGTGACATCTTTTTTTGATTCTTTAAGAACTGTTGCAGTCTCAATTGATTGAGTTTTGTTTTTTTCAATTGTAGTAACAATTAAATCTACTTTAGCCCAATCATCTTTTTTAGCATAATCTGTTGGAGAAACTTCTAATTTTATTGTCTCTTTCTGACCTGCAGCAAGAACAATCCTATCATCAGATACACTAATATTCCATCTTTCTTTTAGTTCCTCTTTACTATCTGTTTTGATTTCATAGCTTAGTTTTCTTTTATATGGGTTTACTAGCTCGATTTCAAATTCTGCTTTTTCGTCAGGGCTGATTTCTTTGATTCTCTCCGGACAGATTATCTGTATGAATTTTCTTTTTATTATTATTACAGAAATAAAGACTAGAATCAATATCATTAATATAAACAATCCAATAAGAGTCCATGCTGCATAGCTTCCAAGGTGATCATCTAAACCTATTTTATCTGATAATTTTTCAAATAAATGATAGATATTTTCAAAGATATTTGGAGTTATTATTTTTGTCTCAATGATAATTGTTTTAGTAATATTTTTACCTAGATTATTAGCTTCGATGGACTCTATTTTTAAAATGATTTCATCTGATTTGATTTCTGTATACTCTGGTATGCTAATTGTGATTTCTTTTACTATTTCATTTTCTGGTTCATCATTATAGATAGGTACATCTTCGACGTTAGTTTGGTTTTTATATAATTCATTCTCTGAGTCTATTTCAATGAAGTAACTATCAACAACAAAGCCTTTGTTCATGTTTTTAATCTTTAATTTAATTTTTTCTTTTTCACCATGTTTTATTTCAATTTCTTCTGGTACTTCAACTTCAAAATCAAAAGGTACTTTGTCTTTTTTTACTCTAACAGTTACTTTTTCACTATCAATACCAGTTTTACCTGATGCTATAATCAATGAGGATATCACGTCTTTAT
>CAYYOO010000020.1:7231-23344 GCA_964473335.1 uncultured Thermoplasmatales archaeon | reverse complement strand
CTATCAATACCAGTTTTACCTGATGCTATAATCAATGAGGATATCACGTCTTTATTTTCATATGCACTTATATCTTCTGCAGTTGAATTAATATATACTTTGATTGTTTTTGTGGTATCCTTATCGATATCAAATGACTGAGGTACACTTTTTAAATTCCATGAACCGGCTGGTACAGATGTGTTTTTAAAGTCAATATTTACTGTATCATCCTTTTCACTTGTAATCTTAACGTCAAATACAGCGCTTCCGCCAGCATATGTATCTTTATTTTCAATGTCATCAATTTGTATGTTGTCTGTTTCTTCATATATGTAACTTATTTTTGATCTATAAAAATCAGAATTATAAAGTAGATTAATTGGTCTTAAATTTAATAGTCCAGCTTTTTGAACAGATATTTCAAGACCAATTTTATGATCATATTCTATTTCATAATCGCCGGAAAAATCATCAAATGTAAACATAGTTGCTACATTTGACCCTCTTAAAAATAATTCTGTCAAGCTCGCTCTGTCGATAGATTTAATGTCAGATGCAATCTCTTTACTTTCATCATTTAAATCAACTATACTAGCTTTAATTTGTAAATTTCTCAGTGTAATTAGTTTTGGATAATGAATAAATAATTCAGCTGATAGGTTTGTAATTATTCTATTTCTTGATATATTAGGTCCTGTAAAAACAATTGAACTATCAGATGGTAATTTTTCTCTAATTACCTCTCCTTCTGGTTCAATAGTATTCATTTTTTTGTTATTTTTTAAATAAAGTTCAACTAGATTTTCATTTTCAGATGGAGGTTCATCAAGTGTATAGATTGCCCATAACACTGCCCAGTTGCTTAGATCCATATTAAATTCTTCTTGCCCTTCTAAGAAACCTTGAATTGTGTTGAGTGTTATTGCCGGCCAGTAATGGTTTGTATCATCTGCAGGTTTTGTTTTGTTTGTATTTTTAAAATATCCTTCAACAAGGTTTATAGCACCAGTGTGAACACTTAAAAATTCATAATTAGCTTCGTTTCTAAAATAGATATTAAAAGTTTCATTATTAGTTGATGAAAATTTTACATTTGATGGGCATGAGTTAGATCCATAATAAAAAATACTTGATCTAAGTGTATTAAATAAAGATGCTATCTCTTTTCCTTCAACATCTAAATCTTCTACAAAATCAAGAGCTAAATCGATATACTCTGCTGCTAGTTGAGATTCGTTTTCTTCTCTTGTTTTTAGAAAACCTGATATTCTTCTAAATAATGGTAAAACTTTCTCTCTAAAGTTTTTCTCTGTTCTTTTACTAATTGGTTTTTCAACCTGATTGATTTCAATTCCAAATAAAAGGTACTCTCCTTCTTTTAGTTCAAAATTTTGATTCTTAATCTTCATTTTTGTGTTTTGTACACTATCTTCAAATAGATCTGTATTTATTTTGATAAAATCTGTTTCATTTATTAGCTCTAATGAGCTCATTGTTTGTCCAACTTTATGTAATGAAAGTTTAACTTCATCTTCATAATCAAAAAAATCTAATTGACTTAGCATTGTAGAATAAAAGAAAAGATCGAACTCTATATCTCCCTTGATTGTTCTTGTTTCATTGGATCTCCACGCAGAGACAAACCTATAAGGGTGTTGAGTGAAAATATTATTTTCAAAGTCAAAATCTCCGCCTAAAAAACCTTTAAATTCTGATAAATCCATGTCATCATTTTCTTCAGCTTTAATATTTGGAACTGATAAAACTGAAAAAATACTGATAATGAATATAAATGATAGAATGAACGCCTTTGTTTTTTTTGCTAGCATCATAAGGTTTTCTCACCTACATATTTTAATTTGGGATTTTTTATATATAAATCTTTGTTTACAATAATTACCCTTTTTGTAATATGGAATGTTATTTACAATTATAATAATATATTTTATATTTAATAAATATTTGGTTAAAAAAATGCCTTTTTGGCTAAAATTGTGCAAAATGCTAAAAAAACCCGAAATATTTATAAATCATTAATTAAAGATATTATACATAGGAAAAACTAATATAAATCAAGAAGTCATCGCTATTCAGGTAGATACAACTCATAAGGTGGCAGTCGAGGAGCAAAATGGAAAAGAAATATACTGTTGGAATGAGTAGAATTCTCTTTATACTATTAGTTATAATTATTCTTTTCATTAATTTCTTTTGTATAACTGGTTTATCTAGTGAAGAACAGATTTCATTATATATTACTAACTCCGAAGGAGAACAGATATATGAAATAACTGAGGGAGAGTATTTTACTGTAGGTGTTTTTAATCCAAATATTGGAATTAGCAATTTATTATCAAATGTTACAATTGAGTTTAACAACAAAGAGATAGAAATTACTGATGATTTACAAACAAAAAAAATAGATTTTAAAGCACCATATGTCAAAAATGACAAAGAATATACTATAAAAGCAAATAAGAATAATTTATCTTCTGAGACAAAGATCATAGTAAGAAAGATTACACTTGTAGTAGACCCATCAAGCTATGTAATAGAGGAAAATAAAAAATTTTCCCTAACAGTTACTGATGGTGAGAATCCAATAGAAGGAGTAGATGTTTATATACAAAATATAAAGGATTCTTCAGATTATCAGTCTGTAACAAATGAAAAAGGTATAGCAATATTAAGAGCACCAGAAAAAAGAGAGGAAATTGAAATAATTGCAAACTATAAAGATATAGCACAAACCGAAATTACATTAACAGTAAATCTAGAGCCATCGTATTTTGAAAAAATTTTAAATAATGAATATTTACCTGTTATTTTTGCAATCCTTGCCTTAATAGCTGTCGTCTTTTTTGTAAATTACAGACAAAGAAAAGCTGTTTATGTAAGAGCTGATGAAATTTCAAATCAAAAAAAGATGAATAGATACAATCTAAATGAAAAATATGGTAATAGAACTGAAAATAAAGATATCTATGACAAACATTCTAGTGTATCAGATAAATTAAGAGTTAGTTCAAATCAGGGTTCTAAAGTCGAAGAAATTAGAATAACTCGCTCTAAAAAACAAAAAGAAGTCGTTCCAATAAAAACAAATGAAGATAAAACAAATGAAATTCTATCAAAGAAAAAAAATCAAATGAATAATAACGATCATGACTGGTTTGAAGGTACAGATGATGTAAGATATGAAATAGATAAGCTTACTGGTGAATTAGATGAAAACGGTATTGATAAATGGTTTGAAGGAATAGACGAGTTAAAGGATAAAATAGATAAAAAAGTAAAAAAAGATAAGAAAAAAAGAGATAAAGAAAAAGATTGATTATTCTTTTTTAAAGTAGTGTTTAAATATTTCTTTTATGTTTACTAAAGATTGATGGCAAAAAAGAATAAGTTGATTAAGGATTTTTATGATTTAAAAGTCAAACAATTGATGGATAAACGAGTCTGGGATCTACCACTTATAGAAATTGATGATGATGTTCACCACGTTCTAGCAATACTAGGTGGAAGAAATCATATTTGGGTTGTAAAAGATAAAGAAAAAAAGGAGCTAGTTGGAGTTATAACAGAGCATGATGTTTTATCAATACTTGCGCCAAAGCACTTTCCATCATATGTTTTTGGAATGCCCGATGTAAGCTCCATTCAACATGGTACAGCAAAAACAGCTGAAGATATAATGTGTCATAAGACAATAATAACTGCACCAGATGAAAAAATAATAGATGCACTCACAAAAATGGTAAAATATAAACTAAGAAGGCTGCCTGTTTTAAAAGACAAAAAAATTGTAGGCGAACTTACTTTGCATCAACTCATAAGAAAATATTATAATGCAACTCAATACAAACCAATAATTGATGATGAAGAAGGTTGATAACAACGGATTTAGGACTAATCTTTAATGTATTATTTATAATTGCTTTATCCTTGATACTTGCAAGGTTAATTGGTTATTTATTTCATAAAATAGGCCAGCCTGCAGTAATTGGTGAAGTTTTGGCAGGGATAATCCTTGGTGGAATAATTGTTTACATATCATCATTTGACGTGATTTATTTTTTTAACTATCCTTTAGAATTACCAAATTTTCAATTCAGTAAAGAACTAGATTTAGACCCAATCTATTTATTTTCTCAGATAGGGATCTTATTTTTACTTTTTATATCTGGTCTTGAGACCAGCATTCCAAAGATAAAAAGGATGGGAAAGGCATCGTCCTTTGTTGCAATAGGTGGGGTTATTGTTCCATTTGTACTTGGATTTTTATCAGGTATTCTACTTGGTTTAGATATCTCGATAAGTGTGATTTTAGGATTAATTCTTATAGCAACCTCAGTAGGAGTTACAGTTAGAACTTTAATGGATATAAATGAACTTGACTCAGATGTTGGTGCAACTATTCTAGGCAGTGCAGTAATAGATGATGTGATAGGTATTCTTTTACTAGCCTTTGTGATTGGCGCTGGTTCTCTGTGGGGTGCAATTGGAATAGGAGTTAGGATTGCAATTTTCTTTTTGATATTTTTATATCTTGGTTTAAAAATTATTGATAAAATACTTGATTTTGGTGAAAAAATCCACCTGCCAAAGGCTTTTTTAAGTATTTCACTAGCTATTCTTTTAATATATTCTTTTTTTGCTGATAAAGCAGGTATATCAGGTATAATAGGAGCGTTTATTGCAGGTATTCTTATTGGTCAAAACGTTAAATCAAGAAAAATAACCGAAGATATAAAAGCAATCGGATACGGGTTTTTTATCCCAATCTTTTTTGTTTATGTTGGTTTTAGCTTATGGGATGGATTAAGCGCAGGTGAAATTTCTATAATCCGGCTTGTTTTATTGTTCATAATAGTACTTGTAATTAGTATAATAGGTAAAATAATAGGTTGTTACGTAGGTGCAAAGGCAGCTGGTTTATCAAATATGGAGTCACTTCAAATAGGTGTTGGTATGATACCTCGAATGGAACTTGCTTTAATTATTGTCACAGCAGCAATCTCCCATAAAATAATTGAAGGAGTGGTTGCACATGAATTACTTTTGATCACAATATTTATGACAATTTCTACAACTTTTATAGCACCTATATTAATAAAAGCCACCTTTAAAAGTGAAAAGTAAATACACTTTGTTTATTAAATTATGAAATATCTGTTTGAATTATCTAAAGAACATGATTCTTTTTCAAGAGAAGAAATAATCAGCCTTCTTAAGGCTGAAAAAATAGATTTCAAAATTATTAAATCTAATGAATTTGTTCTTATCATTGAAATAAATAATAAAAAAATAAATAAAATCTATGATAGATTATCCTATACTTATTATGTAGATGATTTTTTATTTTCTTCTAAACCCAATTTAAAGAAAATTATAAAACTTGCTTCTGACAAAATACCTTTCTTTACTGGATCAATTGCAATAAAATATACTAACAGATCGCAAAAAATTAATTCTCAAGATATAGTCAAATCCTTAGCAGAGGTCTTTACTAAAAAAAATAAAGTTGATCTTGAAAACCCAGATAATGAAATAAGGGCTTTGATAACTGATAATAAAATCTATGTTGGTCAAAAGATTTACAATGTAAATAGATCAAAATTTGAAAAAAGGAAAGTTCAATTTAGACCTTTTTTTTCACCGATATCTCTTCATCCAAAAATTGCAAGGACTCTTGTTAATTTATCTATTGTAGCAAAAGGTGAAACCCTGCTTGATCCTTTCTGCGGGACAGGTGGAATCTTAATTGAAGCGGGTTTAATTGGAATAAATATTATTGGTTCTGATATCCAAGAAAAAATGGTTAATGGATCTAAAAAAAACTTGGAATATTACAATATTAAAAACTACAATCTTTTTACAACAGATATAGGGTCAATAGATAGATATGTAAAAAAAGTTGATTCTGTTGTAACTGATCTACCTTATGGAAAATCAACTACAACTAAAGGAGAAGATATGATCGATTTATATGATAGGGCTTTTGAAAAGATTTCAAAAGTCTTAAAAAAAGATCGATATGCAGTAATTGGTCTCTCTGATAAAAAATATATTTCTGTTGCAAAAAAATATTTGAAACTAGTAAAAGTGCATGAATTCATAGCTCATAGGAGTCTAACACGATTTTTTGTAGTTTTTAAAAAAGAACCATAAATATTATACAATAAATTGTATTGCTCTATTCTATGGATCAACTTAGTATTATATTTCTTGGCACTGGAGGTAGCTGGCCTACTGTAAAACGAAATGTAACCTCCATTGCAGTAAAAAGAGGAAAAGAAATAATTCTTTTTGACTGCGGGGAAGGTACACAGCGTCAGTTTCAGAAATCAAACTTGAGTTATATGCAAATATCAAAAATATTTATCACGCATTTTCACGGAGATCATTTCCTTGGTATACCTGGTTTGATTCAGACAATGCAATTAAATGATAGAAAAAAACCTCTAAATATCTATGGCCCTCCTGGAACAATTGAGCTTACAAAAAAACTTCTTAGTTTAGGATATTTTAGACCAGGATATGAAATAATTGCACATGATGTAGAAGAAGATGATAATTTAGAATTTGAGGGTTATAAAATCATTCCTTTTAAGGTCGATCACGGTGTTCCTGCTTTGGGATATTCTCTAGTTGAAGATAAAAGACCCGGTAAATTTAATAAAAAAAGAGCATTAGAACTTAAGATACCTGAGGGTCCTTTGTTTTCAAAACTTCAAAAAGGAGAAGAAATAAAACTAAAAAATGGTAAAAAAATAAGTCCTGAATCTGTATTAGGTAAACCAAGAAAAGGTAGAAAAATTGTTTTTTCTGGTGATACAAAACCTACAAAAAATATATTAAAATATGCAAAAAACGCAGATGTATTGATCCATGAAGCAACATTTTCAAAAGAATTTGAAGATATTGCAGGTGAATACGGTCATTCAACAGCAAGTAATGCTGCAAAAATTGCAAAACAATCAAATGTTAAAAATCTCTATCTGACTCATATTTCTCCAAGATATTTGGATGGCTCTGATATAGAAAAAGAAGCTAAACAAATTTTTAAAAACTCTTTTGTCCCAAAAGATTTTCATAAAATAGAAATAAAATTAGAAAAATAAATTTTTTAAATATTTTATTCTTCTTTTTTCATTGCTGAACTTAAACATTGACCCATGCTTTTCTGTGCTTCAAGTTCAAACATAAGAGGTGCATCGTTTGCCCATCCTCCAAATGCATCTATAATATCTTCAATTTCTGATACATTATCCTTGAACCAATTTTCTTTTTTCATAGCTTCATTGTCGATAAAAGCTGATATTTTTCCTCTTTTTTCTTTATCAGGTTTTACAAATATATTAAAGGTGGATTGATTCCCATCTTCATCTTGTTTATAAAAAACACAGCTTTTCGGACTATTTTGATAAATTCCATATCTGAAACCCATAATTGGTATCCTCCGTAAAAATTATAATATGCTATATGTAAAACTACTTTTTAATTTTAACCCACGATAAATTTATAAAAACATAACCTTCTTAAGTTTTATTTTTATTACTGCTATGATTTAAATGGGTGAGAGACCAACATATGATGAATATTTTATGGAAATGGCTCATGTTGTATCTAAGAGAAGTACCTGTCTGAGAAGAAAGGTAGGTGCAATTTTAGTAAAAAACAAGCATATATTGAGTACCGGCTACAATGGAGCCCCTAAAGGATTAAAACATTGTTCAGAAGTTGGATGTTTAAGAGAAAAACTAAATGTACCATCTGGTCAAAGACATGAGTTATGTAGAGGGCTTCATGCTGAACAAAATGCAATAATTCAAGCTGCGGTTTTTGGGGTATCAATTAAAGGATCTGTTTTATATTGTACAAACACGCCTTGTGTTGTCTGTGTAAAAATGCTTATCAATGCAGGAGTTACAGAAATTGTTTATTCTGGAGATTATCCTGATGATCTTGCAAAAAAGATGTTAAGCGAAAGCAATATTAAAATAAGAAATTATAATAAATGAAATTCCCTCCTGTTTTTGAAAAAATGAGAAAAATATAAATACTCTCGAATGATTAAGTTTTTTGAGGAGAATATGAAGCGTAAAAGGTCATTTGTGTTGGATGAAAAAGATGATAAAGCAGTAAAATTATTCGCAGATCTTGGGATGCCAAAGAATTTAGCTAAGACTTTAATGTTTATTTCTCAGGTGGAGGAATGTAGGTCAGCAGAGGTAGAACAAGGCGCAGATCTTAGACAACCGGAAGTAAGCGTAGCTATGCAAGAGATGAGACGCAGAGGCTGGGCAAAAAAAAGAGATCTTAAAAAGAAAGGAAAAGGTCGTCCAGTTCATATCTATAAACTCACAAAGCCATTGCCAAAGATCCTAAAAAGTTTTGAAGATGAAAAGATGAAACAGGTTCAAACCATTAAAAAGGATCTTGATCAGCTACACGGTTTAATCAAGAAATATAAATAAATTTTCTTTTGAATCCTCTTAAAAATATAATATATTCATATTATTTTTATTACTTTATAGTATATTTGCTGGATGAACATATATGAATCTAAAAAACAGGGTAAAAAATATTTTTAATCAGGGAGAAAAGAATGTTGATTTAATAGTTATAAAAAATGGTTCCGAACCATTTATTGATACAAATTTTTTTTATGTAACTGATTTGAAAAAAGGATTATTTGAAGGATGTGCTGCTGTTTTATATCCTTCTGGAGATGTAGATCTAGTTGTAAGTAAATTAGAAGAAGGACTAGCCCAGAACACAGATAATAATGTAATTTCTTATAAAAATAAAAATGATTTTGAAAATATTCTAAAAGATTTACTTAAAAAGTCAAAAACTATTGGCCTTAATTATAATGCTATTTCTCATAGATTTTATCAAAAGTTAGAAGATATCTTTATCAGAAAAGAATTTCTTGATATATCTGAAGATTTAATGCATTCAAGAACAATAAAAGATAGTAATGAAGTAGAATTAATAAAAAAAGCTTGTAGAATCTCAGATAAAGTAGCAGGAAAAATCCCTGATTTATGTAAAAAGGGTATGTATGAATATGAACTTGCTGCTGAAATAGACTATTTACTTGAAAAGAATGGTGCTGACAATCCTTCTTTTTTAACAATTTCATCTTTTGGTAAAAATTCAGCAAATCCTCATTATAGCCATGGAAATTACAAACTAAAAGAAAAAGATATAATATTATGTGATTTTGGTGCTTCATATCAAAGATATAATTCAGATATAACTAGAGTTTTTGTTATGGGAAAACCCTCAAAAAAACAAATTGAGATGTATAATACAGTTAAAGAAGCTCAAAAAATAGGTATTGAAAATATTAGATCACGAATTGAAGGAAAAGTAGTTCATAATAAAGTAGATGATTTTATAAATAGTACAAAATTTAAGGGCTTATTTATTCACTCTACAGGTCATTCTCTAGGTATGGATGTTCATGACGGAGGAGTAGGCTTTAATTCTGAATGTGATGTGGAATTAAAAGAAGATATGGTTCTCACTGTCGAACCAGGTATATACATTAAAGATTTTGGTGGAATAAGAATAGAAGATGATATTTTAGTTAAAAAAGATAAAGCACTTATTTTATCAAAGGCAAAACGAAATTTTATTGAAATATGACTTGTTTTTTTCCATTACCTTTTTATTAGGATTTTTGTTAAGGGTTTTTGAGTGATTTTCATGAGTTGGATTAAAGAAGCTGAATATGTTAGAAAAAAAGCCAAAGAGAACAATGAATTTTTTTCAAATTCTATTCCTATGATTGCTAGCGAAAATGTTTTGTCTCCTTTATGTAGGGAGATGTTACTATCGGATTTTCATGGAAGATATGCAGAAGGTACACCTGGTAATAGATACTATCAGGGCTGTGAGTTCTTTGATGAAGTTGAACTAAAAGCAATGGAGCTAGCTAAAAAACTTTTTAATTGTCATTACGCTGATGTCAGACCTACTGCAGGAACAACAGCAAACATAGGTGTATTAAAAGCTTTGATTAAACCTGGTGAAAAAGCAGTTGTATTAGATCTAGCAAACGGCGCTCATATAAGCTTTGGTAAATGGGGTGGCGCTGGAGTTAGAGGTGTTGAACTTATATCATATCCATTTAATGATGAAGAGATGAACATTGATGTTGATGGAGCAGTAAAACTAATAAAAAAGGTTAAACCAACACTATGTCTAAATGGCAGATCCGTTTTTTTATTCCCAAGTCCAATAAAAGAGATAGCTGAGGCAGCTCATGATGTAGGCGCTTACTTGATTTATGATGCAGCACATGTGTTAGGTCTTATTGCAGGAGGAGAATTTCAAGATCCTTTACATGAAGGTGCTGATGTAATGAATGGGTCAACACATAAAACACTCCCAGGTCCGCAAGGTGGAATGGTTCTATCGGATCATAAAGGAGATACTGAAGAAGATAAAAAATTCTTGATGAGGCTAGGTTTTGGAGTATTTCCTGGAGTTACTTCATCTTATCATTTGCATCATGTTGCAGCTAAGGCTATTGCTTATGCAGAGCATTTAGAATTTGGAAAAGAATATGCAGGGCAGACAATTAAAAACGCTCAAGCACTTGCATCTGCACTGCATGAACGAGGTTTTAAGGTATTTGGTGAAAAATTAGGTTTTACTAAATCACATCAAATTCTTTTATCAATTGGGCCAGGTAAGGGAAAGGAAGCTGCAAAAACACTTGAAGATGCAGGTATTGTCACAAATATGAACACAATACCAGGTGATAAGGATCCTTTGAATCCATCAGGTTTAAGACTTGGTACACCTGAACTTACACGTATCGGTATGAAAGAAAAAGAAATGGATGAAATTGCTGAATTTTACAAAAGAGCACTGATTGATAAAGAAGATGTCAAAAAAATTAAGAACGATATAAAAGAATTTAGAAAAGATTTTCAGGTTCTTCAGTACTGTTTTAAAGATGGATTCCGAGGCTATGATTATTTTAGTATAGATTGAAATGTTAATTGCAATTACTGGGACACCTGGGACTGGAAAAACTTCTGTTTCAAAAATTATTGAGAAAAAAGGATATAAGGTTCTTAATTTAGATTTGATTATTAAAAAACAGGATTTGATCGTTGGTAAGGATGAAGAACGCAATTCTAATATTGTTGATATTGATAAATTAAATGAATATTTTGAAATTTATGAATCAGATGAAATTGTGTTTATCGATAGCCATCTTTCTCATTTAATTACAAAAGTAGATAAAGTTATAATATTGCGATGTGACCCAAAAAAACTGAAAAAGAATTTAGGTAAAAAAAATTGGCCTGATAAAAAGATAAAAGAGAATATTGAATCTGAGATTTTAGATATAATTCTTTCTGAAACAGTTGAAATTCATAATGATTCTGATATATTTGAAATTGATATCTCAAATCTTAGTATAAATGAAGTTTCAAATATAATCATTGAAATTGCAGGAAAAAACTTTAAAAATATAAAAAAATATAAAATAGGTAAAATAGATTGGTCAGATAATATATTAAAGGATTTTTAAATCCAGTAGGAGACTTATATGGTTCTAAATAATCAAAGAGAAAATATTGATCCAGTTTTATCCCGATTTTCAAAATTATTTATAAAAATCGATCCAAATGTCTTAACATGGATATCCTTAATTTTTGCATTTTTAGCAGGGTTGTCTTTTTATTTTTCAAATCCAGATCTAGAACTTTTTAACTTCTATCTTATTTTTGCTTCTATCTTTGTTTTTCTAAATGGTTTTTTTGATGCAATTGATGGAAAGGTAGCTAAGTTAACAAATAAAACGTCTTTAAGGGGTGATTTCTTGGATCATGCCCTTGATAGATATGCAGATGTTTTAATAGTCGGCGGTCTTGCTCTCAGCGCGTGGAATAGAGAACCAGGAATAGGTCTCTTGGCTATTGTTGGAATGCTACTTACTAGTTATATGGGCACACAAGCCCAAGCAATAGGTTATAAGCGTAATTACTCGGGTCTTTTAGGTAGAGCAGATAGGCTTGTTTTATTGATTTTTGCACCAATAATCCAGCATTTTTTAATTTTTTATGGTTATAATACAATCTTTATGTTCAACCTACTTGAATGGGTTTTAATATATTTTGCTGTAGTTGGAAATCTAACTTCAATCCAGCGTTTCTTTTGCACCCTTAATTGGTTTAAAAATAAAAATAATTAAATCTAATTAATCAAATATTTCAAAATCTTTTTATAAGATACTTTTATACAACCCTTTCTAGGGTCTGGATAATGAAATTGTAAAGTTTATTTTTAACTTTTCATTTTTCATCTCCACCAAAGTCTAGACCCTAGAATTTTCATTTCTAATTATTCAAATACATATACACCTGCAAAAAAACGTTTTATAATGAAAACTGCATTTCTTTACGAAGGGATGTAATATGAATATTTCTGAGGAGATGGAAACTAAGTTAAATACGATTTTTGCTGTTGTTTTGGCAATTTTTATTGTTGTTTTTTGGTTATTTGTTATGCCAACTGCTTAAACATTTATACCTATGTTTAATTAATAGGTTCTGCATCAGTTAATATCAGTATGTCTGCAAAAAAAGCAATTGTTATATCTATTGATCCAAATATTGAAGAAATTGAAGATTTAATTAAATCGCTTGATTATGAAGTGATTGATTCTTTTATTCAAAATAAGGATTATCCTGATGTTAATTATTATGTAGGTTCTGGAAAAGTTGAAGAAATCGATGATTTCATTAAAAATTCTGAAGAGAAGATAGATTTAGCTGTTGTAAATGGAAAATTAAAGCCTTCCCAGTGGTTCAACTTGGAAAAAAAGTTTAAGATTGATGTTTTTGATAGGATCACATTAATTTTAAATATTTTTGAAAGAAGGGCTGATAGAAAGGAAGCAAGGCTTCAAGTAAGATTAGCTCAAATTCAGTATGAGCGTTCTTTTGTTAGAGAACTGATACATAGGGCTAGAGCAGGTGAGCATCCGGGTTTTATGGCTGGTGGGGAATATCAAGTTGATGATTATTATGAAAATTTGAAAAAACAAATTAAAAAAATAAAAAAAAACCTTGATACAATAAGACAAAGCCGTAGCATTAGAAGAAAAAATAGGCATTCGGGTGGCTTTTATTTGGTTTCTTTATGTGGATATACCAATGCTGGTAAAAGCAGTCTTTTGAATATTTTATCTAAAGGAGAAGTTAAGGTAGAGGATAAGCTTTTTTCTACGCTTTCTACTACGACTAGGAAAATTACTAACTCAGGTCTTCCTATTTTAGTTACAGATACTGTTGGTTTCATTGAGGATCTACCTTCTTTAATAGTTGATGCTTTCCATTCAACTCTTGAGGAAATAAAGCTTGCGGATTTCGTTATTTTGGTAGTGGATTTCTCTGAGGATTTAGAAACGATAAAAGATAAATTAAAGATCTCATTAAAAGAACTGACTGATCTTGGAGTTGAATCGCCAATTATTATAGCTTTTAATAAAATTGATTTGTTAGACTCTTCTAAAGTTCTAAATAAATTTGAAGAAATTAGATCCTTGTCCATTTGTAAAGATAAAAAAATGGCATTAATTTCAGCAAAGAATCAACAAAATATTGATGATCTGATCGATGTGGTTTATTCTACTCTTCCTAAGTTAAAAAAATATACAATAAAACTGCCGATAAATAATCAATCACAATCACTTGTTTCAAAAATACATAATAAGGCAAATGTAATCGATATTAGCTATGGAAATTATATCAAATTATCGTTTGAAGGTAACAGTGTTGTTGCAGACAAATTTATTGATGAGGTTATAAAACTTAATGGTTTTGTTTTAGATTAAACCTGTTTTTTGACTTTTTGTCAAAATGTATTTTTTTCAGATAACATTTAAATATATTATTTTAAAGAATAACTCATGTTAGTACGTATCACGATATGTACTAACGTGGTTGGTAAGATGGAGAGAAGTGTAAGAGCAGTAGCAATAATTACAATAGTTTTTCTTATTTTGTCTTCAGCTTTGATAATAAATACTTCAGCAAAAATTTTAAAAGAAAATTCCAAACAAAACTTGATTATTGTTGATAAAACTGATGATAGTAATTATAATAGTATACAAGAAGCAATTAACGATGCAAAAATTGGTTCAACAGTCTATGTTAAAAGTGGAATATATGAAGAAATTATTGATATTAGAAAAAATATAAACCTCGTGGGAGAGGATAGAAAAAGCACAATATTGTGCCCCATCTCTAACAAAAACAAATACGCCGTCCGATTGGGGGCTCAGGGTATTAAAATTAATAATTTTAAAATCACTAATAGAGCCCCCGGTTTGTATACAACTGGAATAAAGGTCATCTCTTCAAATGTAGAAATAGATGCATGTAATATATATGAAACACCTGTTGGAATTGCAGTTTGGTCAGAAAAAGCAACAATAAAGAACTCAGAATTTAGAAATTGTGTGGATGAAGGAATAGCTTTTCTTGGGTGGAAAGGACATGAATGTAACTATAATAAAGTTATAAACTGTGTGTTTTTAGATAATTGTGATGGTGTAGAATTACAATATTCCTCATATAATGAAATTAGAGATTGTAGGTTTATAAATAATACACATACAGGTATAGATGCAATAGCTTCTTCAAATAACAATAACAAGATAATTAATTGCGAAATAAAAGATAATCGAGTAAATGGAATATATCTTTCTTCTTCAAGTGATAATGAAATAATTGATTGTGAAATAACAAATAATAGAGATGGTAATATCCGGATGAATAAAAACTCTCATAGAAATGAGATTTCTTTTTCAAATGAATTAAAAACTAAAACCAGAAAAAACAATGATCTAATCAATAATTTTATGGACAAAATAAAAAAATTGAATATTCCAAAACTATCAGAAATGTTATCTTCATTCAGTTTATAAAAAGAAAGTATTAAGTTCTAATAATATATTATCCTTTTTTGTAGGAGAGATTTGGATATATGTCTAAAGATGATAATGTTTATGTTAAACTGGAATTAAATAAAAATAAGAATTCTGGTAAGATTGATATTGTTGCTCGATTTAATAATAAGGCACCTAATATAACAGTTGAAAACAATGAATATTTTTGGATGCCAACAATTGAAGAAAAGAACTTTTTAAATGAAGCATTTAACCTTTTTCCTAATTCTTCAGTTAAAAAATCTTCGCACTCAGCATTTGATAGTAAAGATTCAATTCCTATGAAAAAAGAAACAAGTGAAGAAGAGCCAAAACTAGAAAAAAAAGAATCAATGGATATTAAAGAACCTGTTAAAAAGGAGATTTATTCTGAAACAAAAACTGAGGATATAGAAAAAGAAAAACCAATAGAGAAAAAAGAACCGAGTGTCTTTAAAGTGACTGAAGAAAATAAAGAAATAAAAGATGAGCCTGATCAATCTAAATCTTTAGATAGAAAAGAAAGTGATACTGATTTACCAAAAGAAGAAACAGGAGATGAAAAAACCAAAAATGAAGACGATGCACTAATTGTAAAAGCAGATAGCCAGGCAATTGAAAATGCATTAGAAAAACATAAAAAGAAAAACGACGATGACGATGATACCATTGTTGAGGCAGATGAAAAAACAATAATAGATAGAGTTTTAAAACAAAAGAAAAAAGGTAAATGGAAAAAGTAATTTTTTAGCTTTTCACTTCATAAATATTCTTATTGAAATCTTTTATGAATAGTAGAGTTTTTTCTCCTTTTTTAACAAGATTTACCTCTAAATCATATTTTTTACATTTTTCAATAAATTTTTCTCTATTTTTTATTTCTATACATATATGGTTAAAAGAAAAATCTTGTTTTTCACCTGAGATAAACACTTCAAATCTTGTCTTTTGATTGTCATAAACACATACACTGACTTCTTTTGATACATTAAAAATCTCTTCAGATAAATTTTTTGATAGGTCAAATTCTTTAACTTTTGGAATATCTAGTATTTTTTCAAAAAATATGTCTGCTTCTTTTTTAGTTTTAAATTGAAGTGCGACATGATTAATTTTTGTCATTTTCAATATGTAAAGGAAAAAAAGAGCTTTTAAACTAATTTTAG
>CAYYOO010000020.1:5595-7131 GCA_964473335.1 uncultured Thermoplasmatales archaeon | reverse complement strand
ATTTTTGTCATTTTCAATATGTAAAGGAAAAAAAGAGCTTTTAAACTAATTTTAGCTCTTTACCAAGTTTTTCATAAACCCTTAGGATTTTATCTAGATCTTCTTTAGTCATTCCCGCGTTCATCTGGTTTCTTATTCTAGCTTTATCCCTTGCAACCATTGGAAATACAATTGCTAAGGCAAAGATGCCTTCTTCATACATTCTATTTGCAAGAGTTTGAGCTTTTTTACTATCGCCTATCATAGCTGGAATAATCGGTGTTTGAGTGTGTCCCGTGTCAAATCCCAAGCTTTCGATTTCTTTTTTGAAATATTTTGTGTTATCCCATAGTTTTTTTACTCTCTCTGGTTCATCTTTGATGACATCTAAAGCGGCAATATTAGCTGCAGCTACATGAGGAGGAAAAGCCGCACTTAAAAGCCATGTCCTAGCTGTGTTAAAGGCATATTTTGTAAGATATTTACTTCCTGCAAGCATTCCACCAAAGCTTCCAAGGGCTTTTGAAAATGTACCCATTTGAAAGTCTATTTCTTTTTCAAGGTCAAATTCTTTACCGATACCATAGCCATTTCCTAGTACACCTTCTCCATGTGCATCATCTACATAGGTCATAGCACCGTATTCATTTGCTAGTTTGTATATCTCATCCATCTTAGCTATGTCTCCATCCATACTGAAAACTCCATCAGTAATAACAATGCCTCTTCTGTAATCTTTTTTAGATGCTTCTTTTAAAACTTTTTCAAGTTCACCCATATTAGAATGAGCATAAACTGCTCTATCTGCTTTAGTGAGTCTTACTCCATCAATGATACTGCCATGGTTTAATTCATCAGAGATAAGAATATCTCCTTTACCTGCAAGTTGCGGTATTACTCCTGCGTTAACTGCAAAGCCTGTCTGAAAAGTTACTGCTGATTCAGTGTTTTTGAATTCAGCAATTTTTTTATGAAGGTCAATATGAATGTCCATATTTCCAGCAATTGACCAATCAGAACCTGCTCCTGCACCGTATTTTTCAATAGCTTTTAACCCTGCTTCTTTTAGTTTAGGATGATTTGCTAGATTAAGATAGTTATTAGAAGCAAGCATTATACATTCTTTTCCTTCTACATTTACATGTGGTTTTGAGGGTCCTAGAAGACTTCTAATTGTCCAGGTGTAACCTTTTTCTTTTAGTTTTTCATATTCTCTTTTTAAAAATTCAGTATTCTCTTTCATAAATTTTGTTTCCTCCCTTTGTAAATAATTCTAAGTTGTTTTTTCAGTAACAATGAATTATATTAAAGTTTATTGCTTTGGATCTTTGAAACTCTACTTAGTCTATATCCAATAACAACCATTATATATTCCATTTCTTGGAACTTTTTATCAAGTTTTTTGTCTCCCGTGTCTACTCTTAAGACAGGTGTTTTTTTAAGTTTTGTTGGAGTTGATATGACAATTATATTATCAAGTCCTATCTTTTTAATAATCTTTGGACTGAGTTGAAGGTTTCCTCTGCCTAATATAAAACCTTGAGCCCCGATTGGACT
>CAYYOO010000020.1:0-5495 GCA_964473335.1 uncultured Thermoplasmatales archaeon | reverse complement strand
AAGCTAGCTTTACCGACTTGTACATAGGTTGGTTCTACTATGCCCTTTGCAATACCGAATAATTTTACTTTCCATTTGCCCTTTCTATAAAGTTTTTCATCTAAATCCATTATTTCTGCTTCACCTGTTGTAAGGTTTCCTTTAATGAATTCATATAAGATTTTAGCTGAAGCTTCAGTGTTGATTCCAAAAACACCTGAGTGCATTTTTACACCAGAAGGAATACCTAAAATTGGGATTTTATCTTTAACAACGCTATAAATATCTCTTGTAGTTCCATCACCGCCGCAGAAAAGAATTAGGTCTAGATCTTTTTTAAGAAACTCTTTGCAGGCTTCTTTTGTATCGTTAAAACTTGTGTCTTTAGATTTAGGTTTGTAAATAATATTGATATTTTCAACATTATTTTTTTTAAGTACATTTTCACCCATTGATTTACTACAGGTGTGCCACTCAATTTTTTTATTTAAATCATATTTATGATAGAGTTCTATAATTGTATCATTAGCTTTTTTTTCAGCTATTTTTTTTGCACCAAGTTTTTTTGCTTTTTTATAAACTCCATCTGTACCTTTGAGCCCTACTCTTCCACCCATTCCAGCAATTGGATTTATTATAAAACCTATCGTTACCATGATTTTTTCAGTAAATATACTATAAGATACTTGTATTTAAAAATTTTACAAAATTAAAAAATAAGAATTGCTGACTTATTGCCAGCTATTGTTTTAAAAGATTATTTCTTTTTTAGATATGGAAGACCAGTTCTCTTGTTTACACCTACGGTGTAGTTATCTGGTTTTTCACAAGGTGTTCCACTTTTTGGACTTTTCTTACTGAAGAAATATATTGTTTGTTCTCTTCCACCTTTTAGGGTTACGTCCCTTTTATATAATGTCCAACCATCATGTGTAAATGCCATTATTCTTTTACCTCCTCAAGAATGTATTCTTTATCTAGGTTTTAAAGTTTTTTAAATATTTAGCCGTCTATTCCTTTTTCTGTGATTGTAAATACAGCTTCGCCTTCTGGTAGATGTGGAGAATCAATGAGCCTTGCGATTCTTTTTGGCCCTTTGCTCTTTCTAAGATAGATTCTAAATGTCGCGGTATGACCAACAATATGACCACCTATGGGCCTAGTAGGGTCTCCAAAGAATGCATCTGGCTTTGATGAAACCTGATTAGTTACACATACTACTCCATTGTTAAGATCACTCCATCTTAAAAGATCATGCATATGCTTGTTTAATTTCTGTTGTCTATCAGCAAGTGCACCTCTTCCAACATATTCAGCACGAAAATGTGCAGTTAGTGAATCAACAACCAGAAGTCTTGACTTAATTTCCTTTGAAAGCTCTTTTAGTTTATCCACAAGTAACATCTGATGGCTTGAATTATATGCCCTAGCAACATGTATATTTTTTAGAACTTTGTCTGGATCAAGCTCAAGTGCTTCAGCCATCTGGACTATACGTTCTGGTCTAAATGTGTTTTCTGTATCAATATAAAAGGCATGAGCATCCATTCCGCCTTTATCCTTTGGCTGCTGAACTGATACACATAATTGGTGAGCAACTTGTGTTTTTCCTGAACCAAATTCACCAAATAATTCTATAATTGATTGTGATTCAAATCCTCCACCTACTAGCTGGTCAAATGTTTTAGAACCAGTTGTCAAATGACCAACATTAAGTCTTTTTTCAAGTATAGAGGTTCCTGATTCAAATTCTCCGATATCTGCTATTTTACGTGCTCCATATATTATTTTTGAAGCAGTAGATTCACCAATTTCAGCTGCATCACCAAGCTCTGAAGGCGAAGCAACTGCTATACTCATAATATCAAGATATCCAGATTCAACTAGTTTATCTGCAGTTGCAGGACCTACGCCAGGCAGATCATGTATTTTATCAATGTCGCTTTTTTTACCCATTAAAATCACTTATTTAAGAGGTAACCTATATACATTTATAAAAGTGTGGATGAGGTAATTAAAAGTATTTTAATCTTCATTCTATTCCCAATTGTAAATTATGCAAAAAAATTACTATCCTTGGGGCGGAGATTTCGTAGAATGCAATCCAAAAAGTTCTGTTGCAGTAGTACTTTTAAATACAGACTATAAACCAAAAGATAAGGTAGCAATATATGGTTTTTTAAAAACTGAAAATATTGGAATTGAAAAAATTGTAGCAAATGTAATCTCAAATCCAAATATAAGATTCTTATTTGTCTGTGGAAAAGAAATTAGAGGTCACAGATCAGGTGCATCATTAGTTTCTCTAAATAAAAATGGAATCGATGATAAAAACAAAATAATTGATGCTCCTGGAGCAATTCCCTATATTGAAAACCTAAATAAAAAGGCAATTAAACGATTCCAAGAACAAATCGAGATAATAGATCTAATTAATGAAACAGATAAAAAGGTTTTAGATAAAAAAATAGAATTATTTTTAAATAAAAAAATAAACCCATTAAAAAAGCCTTTTATTGCAATAAAAATAAAAAAAGATAAAAAAGAAATTAGTGATAAAAGAGCTATTCATTCCAAAATTGTCATAGATTATTTGGGAAAAATCAAGAAGAGAGGAGAATAGATGTTTTCATTTGCAAAAAAACAATCAATTATAAAAATAAATGATATAGAAATCGGCGGTCAACCCGGAAAAAATCCAACTTTATTATTTGGTGGTTTCTTTTTCAAGGGTGAACCAGATTTTAAACACGCAGAAAATCTATTATCTGAGATGATCGATCTTAGCAAAAAAACAATGGTTCCAACAATACCTGATTTTTTCATTAAAAAAAATGAAAATTTAGAAGAAATAATAGATTTTATTGATAAAAAGTTACCGGATTCCATGTTTTCGATTGATATAATTGAACCTGATTTAAAAGTTCATGCACTCGAGTATCTTAAAGAAAAAAATATGCTTAATAGAACAATATATAATTCAATTCATATTGGAATAACTAAAGAAGAAAGAGCAGCCCTTAAAAGAAATACTCCTTATTCAGCAATAATTGTAGCTTTTAATCCAAAGGATAAATCACCTGATGGGAAAATAGAAATAATTGAAAATGGTGCAAATCTAACAGATATGGGTCTTCTTGATTTAACACAAAAAATTAAAATTAAAAATATTTTTTTAGATACAGCAGCAATGGCTCCTGGTGATTACAGTGGGTCATCAATTTCTGCAATACCTGTTTTAAAAGAAGAATACGGGCTTCCCACGGGTTGTGCGATTCATAATGTTGTTGAAAAATCAAATTGGTTGAATCGTTTTGAATCAGCAAAAAAAGTTGTTGACGCTTCATCAAATGTAAATATTCCTCTGTTTGGTGGAGATTTTGCAATCTTTGGGCCTGCTGAAAATTCAAAGTATGTTATACCAATTATTGCCTGGCAGGATATTTTGATATCTGAATATGCGGAAAATTATTTTGGTATAAAACCAAATAAAAATCATCCTCGGAGGAAGTTATTCTGATGGATAAAAAGATTGAAACAACTGTAATTGGTTCTTATCCTGTTGAAATTGATAATCTAACGTTAATGAAAAATTTTTATGAAAATAAACCTTCTAAATGGAATAAATATATAGAAAAATCCGCAAATGATATGGTAAACGCAGGTATTGATATCATATCTGACGGTCAAACAAAAGACCCCTTTGTAAATATTTTTTTAAGAAAAATAAAAGGTGTAAGAATTAGAAATAGACCAGAGGTAATTGATAAAGTAGAATTTAGAGGGTCAATAACTTTAGATGATCAAAAATTTCTTAGAAAACTAATTCCTAAAAAAACAAAAATAGTTGGACTAATAGCTGGTCCATATACATTAACAAAATCTTGTGTGGATATGTTTTATTATGATGAAAAAGAGCTTGCTTTTGATTTTTCAAATGTTCTAAATAAAGAACTTAAAGATTTAGAAAAATTTGTTGATATAATTAGTGTCGATGAACCATTTTTTTCTGTTTCTTGTCCTGATTATGCTAAAGATCTAATAAAAAATGTGACAAAGAATATTAAAGTCAAAAAAAGACTTCATGTATGTGGTGATGTTAGTAGTATTATTCCAATTCTACTTGATTTACCTGTTGATATCTTATCACATGAGTTCAAGGCAAAACCAGGTTTATTTGAAAAATTTAGTAATTATTCATTTTCAAAAGAGATTTGTTTAGGATCAGTTAGATCTGATATTTCTAAAGTTGAATCAATAGATGAGATTACTGAACATGTAAAGCGTGGTCTAGATATCTTTGATGGAAAAATAAGTCAGATATCACCTGATTGCGGCCTAAGAAATGTTCCAAGAGAGAATGCATTTAAAAAACTACAAAACCTTTCAAAGGTGTGTGAGATAGTTAATGACTAGAGAAATACCTCAGATAGAAGCAAAAAAAACTAAAGAAAAAGATGTAAGACTTGATCCAAATGGTTTTTTTGTAATAGAGATCGATAAAAAAGATAAAAAAATTCGAGTTGAGTACTATTCAAATGTTTACCGTGAAAATAAAATTGTATCAGGTAAATTAGAAAAGATATTTGTCGGAAAAAAAGCTGATGCTTTATCTGATACTATTGTAAAACATGTAAAGAATTTATATCCTGGCCATTATATGTATCTAGGCCGAGAGCTAAAAAGAGCTGAAGATGCTTTAAAAGAAAACAAAAAATATGAACAAGGCGGTTGTTAGAGTTTAGTTATTTTACAACCATTGTTTAGATGGATTTCTTTTTCTCCGTTTCTATTCTTAATATCAATGTTTTCTATTTTTATATTATCTCCGATCTTAAAATCTTGTATTTCTTTTACTTTTTCATTCCATATTGTTAGTCTTTGTTTTTTGTTTTTACATTCAAGCATGATGTTAGTTACAAAACCATATTCTCCATCGTCTTTAAAAAAAGGTCTAGTTGATTCAATTTTTACTAGTTTTCCAGTTAAAAAATCATGGTTTTTTTGTATTTTTATTTCTTTATCATCTTTAATTTCTAATAATCCATATCTTCCAATGTTTATTTCAAGACCGTTATAACCGTTTTTAATATAGCCATTTATTATTTTTACAATACTTCCTTTTTTTATTTTATTATTTTTTACTAGATCAACGTCTTTGTTCCATAGAACTAGGTTGCAGGTACCTGTATCATCTGCTATTTCTATATTTATGACTCTTCCATTAAAACCTTTTTTTGTTTGATAGTTTCTAGTTTTACTTATTTTTGTTATTTTAGCAATAACACTGCATTCTCTTTTATCTTTTATGTCTTTTATTTTAGTAATGCTACTATTGTTTCTATCAAGTTTTTCTACAATTAAAAGAGCAGCAGTTTTCCTATCAAACAATCCATCTGATTCATCTAAAATATTTTTTATTTCTTTTTCAAACTCCTCTTTAGTTTTCAAGTCGTTAATTTTCTGGTATAAATCGTTGATGTCCTTTTGCATCCATTTTACTATATGTATGATAT
>CAYYOO010000019.1:20400-26307 GCA_964473335.1 uncultured Thermoplasmatales archaeon | reverse complement strand
AAAAACGTTTAAAAAAATATGGTGAAAATACTTTTAAAACTGAAATTAAAATGCCAACATGGCTTATTTTTCTTTCTCAATTCAAAGAGCTTTTAGTTTTAATTTTGATAATAGGTTCTCTTATTGCTTTTACAATCGGTGACTATCGGGGCGGGACTATCATTATAATAATTGTTATTGTAAACGCAATTATCGGCTTTATTCAGGAATACCGAGCAGGAAAAATTGTTGATAAACTAAAAGGTATGATCAAATCACCAGCTAAAGTAATTAGAGATGGTGAATTAATAGAGATATCTCAAATTAATCTAGTCCCTGGAGATATTGTAAAGGTTGAAGAAGGAGATAAACTACCTGCTGATGTTAGAATCATTGAATCGCAAAGCTTTAAGACAAATGATTTTGCATTAACAGGTGAATCTGTCCCTCAAGAAAAAAATAGCGAACCCGTTTCTGAAGATGTAGGAATTGCTGATAGAACAAATATGGCTTACGCTGGAACTACTGTTGCATCGGGTAATGCAACTTGTGTTGTTGTTGCAACAGGTATGGATAGTGAAACAGGTAAAATTGCTAAGATGACTGAGGAAACAGAGCAACTCGAAACTCCTCTTCAAAAAGAAATGAGACTTCTTGCAAGGCAGCTTACAATTGGTGTAGTAATTATTGGCGCAGCATTATTTTTTATTGGTCTTGCACAAGACTTTTCACCAACTCTAAGCCTGATTTATGCTCTTGGTATTGCTATGGCAATTGTACCTCAAGCCTTACCTGCTCAAGTAACAGTTGCTCTATCAACAGGAAGCGGCAGGCTTGCAGATAGAAAAGCAATTGTAAAAAACTTACCTTCAGTTGAAACTCTAGGATCAACAACTGTCATATGTACTGATAAAACTGGAACCTTAACAAAAAACGAAATGACAGTAAAATCTGTTTGGTTTAATAACGAAAAATATGATATAACTGGGCTTGGCTATGAACCAAAAGGTGAAATTAAAGATAAAAACGGAAAAAGTCTAAATAAAAAACAAATCGATGAAATTGAAATTCTAATGGATTCAGCAACCATGGCATCAAATGCTGAGATCCATAAGCCGGATAAAGAACATGACATGTGGTACCCCATAGGAGATCCCACTGAAGCAGCTCTTATTACAATGTCAACAAAACTTGGAACCCGGTCTCCTACTGAAGATGAAGAAAACCCTGAACTTCAAGAATTTCCTTTTGATTCTAAAAGAAAAAGAATGAGCTCAGTTAGAAAATTTGGACAAAAAGTAGGTTTAAAAGTTAAGGGCTCAACAAATGGAGTTCTGTCAATTAGCAAATACATCTATAAAAATGGAAAAAAAGAACCTTTAAAAAAAACCGACATAGATCAAATCAAAAAACTAAATGAGGATTATTCAAAAAATGGTCTAAGAGTTCTTGCAGTTGCAAGAAGAGATTTAGAACCAAAGAAAGGAAAATATATTCAAGATGAAGTAGAAAAAGATGTAACGTTTTTAGGTCTAGTTGCAATGATTGATCCCGCTAAAGAAGGAGTCAAGGAATCTGTTGCTGAGGCAAAAAAAGCAGGCATCAGAATCATTATGATCACTGGAGATCATGCAATTACAGCTAGAGCTATCGGTAAAGATATTGGCCTCTCTGTCGAATGGGAAAACGATGTGTTCACAGGTAAAGAACTAAAAGAGATGGATGATAAAAAACTTAAAGAAGTACTCAAAGGAAAAGAAAGTCTTATTTTTTCAAGAGTGGACCCTGCTGATAAACTAAGAATTGTAAAAGCCTTAGAAGAACAAGGTGAGATAGTTGCAGTCACTGGAGATGGTGTAAATGACGCACCAGCTTTAAGAAAAGCCCATATCGGTGTTGCAATGGGTAGAAGAGGAACTGATGTTGCTAAAGAAGCAGCGAGACTCATATTACTTGATGATAGTTTTCCAACTCTAGTAAACGCTATTGAAGAAGGAAGAACCATTTTTGCAAACCTAAAAAAGACAATTTATGCATCTCTTACAACTAATATTGCTGAACTAGCGCTTGTTTTATTTGGCCTTTTGGGTGTTGCTCTTGAAGAGTATCCAATTCCAATTCTAGCAGTACAGGTCTTAGCTGTAGATTTACTTGGTGAAATAATGCCTTTGACATTACTTACATTTGATCCACCTTCGAAAGAAACTATGAATATGCCACCCCGTGACCCGAAAAAACATATTGTAAATAGACATGTTTCAGCGGAATTCATAATTCTTGGAATTATTATTGCAGGGCTTGCTTTTGCTAATTTTCTTTTCTTTATAGGAAGAGAAGGAGCTACTAACCTAACTGCAAAAATTACAGAAAATATGGAAACTCTTCCAATTGAATATCTACAGGTAGGGGCTCTTGCTTATGCAACAATTGTATTTTGTCAGTACGTAAATATCCTTCAATGGAGGCATAATAAAACAACGATTTTCAATAAAAATATTTTTTCAAATAAGATACTAATTGGATCTATTATTGGCTCAATTATACTAGTATTAATTGCAATATATGCGCCATTTATTAGTGATTTCTTCTTGTTTGGCCCATTAAAGATCACTGATTGGGGTTTTGTAGCATTAGCTGCAGTAATATATCTGTTTGTCTTTGAAATACTTAAGATATTAAGAAAAAAATATTCCAAGACAGTATAATTTAAAATTCCGGGGTTAATCACACTAAAGCACATATTTTATAAAAAGTTTTATATATTAAAAAGTATATTTATATAGTAGTGAAACCTATGGAAAAAAAATATACTGCTCTTCCAATACTAGTCATATCGATATTACTCATCTCATCAATATCGCCAATAGCATCATCATTGGTAACAAAAAATATAGTATCAACAGAGACAGATAACCAATTTGATGGCTGTATAGAAGTTAGAAAATATATACTTGCTGATAATGAAGAACTAACTGAATATGAAGTTGAAGAAAATTCAATTGTAAGATTTAGAGTGAAAATAACCTATCATGATGTAGATGAAGAAGATGAAGGAGTATTAATTAAAGATATAATCATAAAAGATATTTTACCAGAAGGATTGGAGTATTATTACAACGCTTCAAGGCCAGCAGATGAAATATCAAATAATAAAATCATAATTTGGAACTTAACAGGAGATATCCTTTTATCTGAAGAAATACAAAATTATACTGATACTTACA
The DNA here is from genome assembly GCA_964473335.1 of uncultured Thermoplasmatales archaeon. Classification (GTDB taxonomy): domain Archaea; phylum Thermoplasmatota; class E2; order DHVEG-1; family DHVEG-1; genus CAYZTD01. The sequence goes on along the minus strand of CAYYOO010000019.1, from coordinate 23,104 downwards.
TCCTGGAATTCGATGTAAAAGCAATAACTGACGGAACACTAAAAAACAAAGTTCAAGTAAATGCTACTGAACTCTGTTATGGGCTTCCAAGATACAATGAAACAAGTGCAACCTTAAAAGTTACAAAGAAAAAAGAATACACCCTCAATACTGAAATAAATGGATCAGGGCAAATAACAATAAATCCTAACAAAACAATGTACCATCAAAATGAAGAAGTAACACTAATAGCAATTCCTGATAATAATTGGACTTTTGATTTTTGGAGTGGAAATATATCTGGAGATAACAGCACAATAAAAATTAAAATGGACAAAAATAAAACAGTCATTGCAAATTTTAAAGAAAACAACAGTGGAGAATTACCAAAAATTGAAATAACAAAACCAAAAAAACATATTTCTTATTATTACAATATTCCAATAGGTGTGAAATTATTAAAAACAAAAATAATTGGACCTATCACAATTAAAGCAGAAGCAGAAAGTAAAAATGGAATCGAAAAAGTAGAATTCTACATAGATGGAAAACTCAAACAAACAGATGAAAAATATCCTTACAAATGGACATGGTGGATTAAACCAATAACAATAATGGACAGATATAACATAACAGTAGTAGCCTACGACAAAGAAGGAAACAAAAACAGCGATGAAATAACTGTACATAGAGAAAGAGCAAATTTTATTTTAGCTAAATTAGCATTAATTGGGAAACTGATTTTCAAAGGAAGCTGGAATCCAAATAATGATGATTTTTTGGACAACATAGATAAAGATAAACTAAAAAAATTTATATTGATTGCAGGATTAATTATTGGAACTGTAAGTATCATCAACCGATTAAAAAATAATAAACAAACTGAGCCTGTTGATACAGATCCAGATGAACCTGATGACTCTGATGATAAAAATATTAATCAAAACCCAGTAGCAAAAATAACAGCACCAAAAGAAGCTTTAACAGATCAAATAATTAATTTTGATGGAAGCAATAGTTACGATCCTGATGAAGATGAAATATCATATGAATGGGATTTTGGTGATGGAAACAAATCATACAAAGAAAAACCATCGCATGCTTATGAAAAAGAAGGAAAATACACAGTCGAGCTAACTGTAAAAGACGTACATGGCGTTGAAGACAGTGATAGTACAACTATTGAAATCAAAGATAAAGATAGCACATCAAAAGAAGATAATAATTTTTGGTATATAGTAAGTGGTCTAGGTACTGCACTTCTTGCAAGTCTAGGAACACTTTATTTTAGGAGGCGATACTTTGTATAAAAATAATAAAATTCCAATAGACATCAAAATAATTTTATTTTCGATAATAGCCTTAGTAATTTATTATTTTTTCTTTGATTATTATACTATAGGATTATTCATAGATTATGGATTTACAATATCCTCACTTACTAATCTACCCTATGCCCTAATAACCTTATTTTTGTTCTCACTAATTATTATTGCATTGATAGCAATATCATATGGTTTTTTAAACAAAAAATCATGGACAAGAAAATTTACAATCCTTTTCCTGATATGGTCCATGGTTTGGCCACTATGGGCGTTATTAATTGGAAATAATATTTTACTTAACGTTATTTATCTGGGATTATATCTTGTGATAATATATTATTTGACAACAAAAATAGTTAAAATATATTTCCAAGATAAAAACATATTTACATACAAAGATTACACACTTCACAAAAGAGATGTAAAACTCAAGAACAAAAATGGTGTAGTAACAATTCATTTCTTTGCTAAAAACAAGCCAAAGAGTGGAACACCCTGCCCAATTCCAGAAAATTACGAAGTAGGCATAAATCCAAGAAGTAAAATGCCCTATCTAAAAAAGAAAACAAAGATAGGAAAAAAGGAAGAACCTAAAGAAAAACCAAAAGACAAAAAGAAAAATAATTCAAATGTAATTTATGTAGTAAGCAGACCTCAACCAGGTCAAGTAAAAGGCGACTGGGCTGTAAGAACACATGGTAAGATATTTAGCCATCATCGTACAAAGGTTAATGCAATTAAAGCTGCAAGAAAACTTGGAAATGAAAAGAAAGCAACAGTTTTAATCCAAAAAACAGATGGCACTTTTTCAAGAAGCTATAAAGCAAAAAAAGACAAAAAAACCTAAAAAATAGATTTATATTTGATAAGTTAGTAACTTTGATATATAAAAAAATCTATTTGTAATAATACATGGTAAAGAGGAGAAGTAAGATTTCTAAATTGATACTATGGGAAATAATACTTTTAATTTTACTTATAGTACTTTTTGCCGGCGGTCAAAAAATATTTGAGATCACCTCATTTGAAGAAATATTTTCAACACTATTTCCACCTATTCTTTTAATTATAACAGTAATAGTTATAACAAAACTCTTTGTAATAGTATTAGAACCGATTTTCAAAAAAGCATTACAAAAATATATAAGTCCCTATAATGTAAAAAACACCTGGCAGTTCATTAGTTATCTAGTCTGGATAATTGCATTCATAATTTTGATTATTCTTTTATTAGGTATACTGGTAGGTAACCAACTTAACACAGGTGTTGGAATATCAATTGCATTTATTATAATTATATTTATCTTGATTTCATATAAATCAATATCTAATTTTGTGGGATGGCTTCATATTATATTTTCAAGCCCTATAAACAAAGGAGATTTAGTAGAAATCGACGG
>CAYYOO010000019.1:0-20300 GCA_964473335.1 uncultured Thermoplasmatales archaeon | reverse complement strand
ATTATGAAAAAAAGAAGAAAAGAAATGATATCTAAGATGCCTCAAGGTGAAGAAGTACCAACAGTACCAATAACGGAGTTCTCAATAGAATCTAATGGTGTATTGATAACTCTTAGATATTTCTGCAGGATAAAAGAAAGAGCTGAAGTTAGATCAGCAATATCAGAAGGGATTTTAAAAGAACTGAAAAAAGAAAAAATTGAACCGAAATTTTCAAATTAAAAAAAATTTGAGTTTGAAACTACATGTACATAATTATTGGTGGAGCAGGGGATGCCGGGAGGCATTTAGCAAAAATATTATCTAAAGAAGGTTATGAAATTGCAATCATAGATAATGAGCCTAAAGCCGTTGAAAAAGCTAGAGAAATAGATGCACTAATAGTAAAAGGAAATGTTTGTGATTTTAAATCTCTTTTAGATGCAGGTATAACAGAATGTGACTTCTATATCGGGCTTGTAAAAGAAGACAGCGAAAATCTAGTGAGTTGTTCACTGGCAAATTTTTATGGTAAAAGAACAATTGCTAGGGTAAAATCACCTTTTCTAGCAAAAGATGCACTATCGAGAAGATACACACCAATCGGTGCCGACATTGTTCTTTGTCCATCTTTAATAGCATCTTCGCAAATATCAAGAATATTTTCATTTCCTTCTAGATTAAAAAGAATTAAAAAATATAAAATCGGAATTTATAGAGCAATAATTGATGAAGAATCAAAAAGTAGAGGAAAAAATTTATCCAGTATCAATCTACCAGATGGAGCAAAAATAGTATCTATCTTCAGAGGAATAAGTCAATTCTTACCTTCAGATTCTTTTACTTTACAGTCACAAGACGAGTTATGTATACTAATGGATGAAAGAGTAAAAATTATTAATGTAGCAAAAGCTCTTGATGTTAATATCATACCATATAAAGAAGTAAAAAATGTGTTTATCGCAGGAGCTACAGATATTGGATTAACTTTATCAAATCAACTTCTCGAATCTGATATTTCTGTAACAATAATGGATCTATCAAAGAAAAGGACAAATCGAGCTGCAAGAAGACTTAAAAAAGCTTCAGTTATCTATGGAGATCCATTGGGACATGGCGTATTAAAAAAGGAGGGAATCGAAAGATTCGATGTTTTAATGACCCTTGGTAACAGCCTCGAGCGTAATATTTTTATTTCGTTAATTGGGAAACAATATGATATAGAACAAGCAGTGACCTTAATTCCTAGAATAGATTTAAAAGAGTCAATAGAGGGAACATTAATTGATAATGCGGTAGTTCCAAATCTTCTACTAGTTAAAACAATAATAAACATAATAAAAGAAAAACATCAGTTCAGTGATAGAACTAGAAAAAGAAGAGCATTACAAATTAGATCTCTACAAACAAAAGATATTATATTAAGATTACTAAAAGTAAATAAGAAAATGAGATGCATAAATAAAAAAATCGGAACATTTTCACCAGAAACAGGTAATTTTTTAATATCCTGTGTTGCTAAAAAAGACAAGAAAGGATTCATTCCAAAAAAAGACTATACAATCAAAGAAGGTGATATTTTATTTGTTTTATTCCATTCAACAGATGAAAAGTCAGTAAAAAGATGGCTTATCGGGTGAAAAAAATTGAGATCAAAAGTAGTTGTAGGAACAATTGGAACTATTCTAAAATTTTTCTCACTTGCTTTTCTCATACCAATTATTACAAGCATCTACTTTTGGGAAAAAGAAATACAAATAATGTCGTATAATGTTTCATTTTTAACTTTTGAAATTCCTTTTTCAATCATTGTATTTTCTTTTTGTTTTCTATTTACATTAATTATTGGTTTTTTACTCGAAAAAATTGGAGAAAGTAAGGATTTTACAGATAAAGAAGGATTTGCAATTGTATCAGGCGGATGGTTAATAGTTGCTCTATTTGCAGCCTTACCTTTCATATTAACAAGATCTGTTTCAACAATTCCTCAAGCATATTTTGAGGCAATGTCTGGACTGACAACAACAGGAGCTACAATACTAGATCCTATTGAGGGAAATTTAGAGAGTCTACTTTTCTGGAGAGCATTATTACAATGGCTTGGTGGAATGGGAATAATTGTTCTAAGCGTGGCAGTTCTAACTAGGCTTACCTCCGGAGGTAGGAAACTTATTGAATCTGAAGCCCCAGGACCCTCTCTTAATAAATTGAGACCCACGATAACACAAACTGCAAAACTACTTTGGATGATATATGTTTTTTTTACAATAGCTGAAATTGTAGCTTTAAGAATTGCAGGTGTTTCATTTTACGAAGGAATTTATCATGCTTTTACAACGATGTCAACAGGTGGTTTTTCACCATATGATGCTAGCATTGCCAATTATTCTTCTATGATAGTACATTGGATAATTATCTTTTTCATGATAATAGCTGGGACAAATTTTACACTTCATTATTATGCATTACACGGCAAAAAAAGAAGTTACTTGAGTGACCCTGAATTTAAATTCTATATAAGTATGATCTTAATTGTTGTAGCTTTGATATTTTTTGATTTACTTGCAAGTGGCTATATTTTCCAAGAGGCTCTTACTAAATCAGCTTTTCAAACTGTATCAATTATCACTACAACTGGTTATGCAACAGCAAATTATGCAGATTGGTCCAGCTTTTCTAAATTTTTGATCTTAATGTTAATGTTTTTAGGAGGATGTGCCGGGTCAACATCAGGTGCAATAAAACAAGTTAGACTCTTATTGATGTTCAAAATGTTAAAAAGAAAACTAAAAAAATTATTGCATCCAAATATCGTAATACCCGTAAGACTTGGTGAAAATATTATTTCTGATGAGTTACTTCATACGATTTCCATGTTTTTCTTTGCATATATTCTAATATTTGTAATATCCAGCATTGCTATGGTTGCAATGGGGCTTGATATCATATCTGGTGCATCTGCTGCTGCAGCTTCACTTGGAAATATAGGACCCGCACTTGGTATAGTCAATCCAAGCAGTAGTTATGCAGCCATTCCTGAGGCAGGTAAAGTATGGCTTACATTTTGTATGTGGATTGGAAGACTTGAGATATTCACAGCTTTAATTCTCTTTATTCCATCAGCATATAAAAGAGAAACATTTCTTAATTTAAATTCATAAAAATATTTATTTAATTTATGTGATATGCATCATTAAATCAGTTTTGAGGAAAAAAATTGGATAAAATAATTTTAATTGATAAAAAATTCAAAAAAAATCCATTTAAATACATTTTTCAATGTATGCTTGCAACTCTTACAATACTTGCTGTTTTAATATTTTTTAATGTACTAAATGAAACTGCAATAATAACTGCTCTTGGAGCTAGTATTTTTATTGTATTTACTATGCCAACGCAGTACACCTCTGATTCAAGACGTCTTTTAGGAGGATACATAGTAGGGCTATCAGTTGGATTTATATTTTTCTTGATATCAACATCAAATATTATATTTGATTTGATAGGTGAAAAAAACATTATATTAATTATATTTGGTTCTCTAGCAGTAGGTCTATCTGTATTTATAATGGCAGTAACTAATACCGAGCATGCACCTGCAGCAGGAATAGCTCTAGGTCTTGTAATAAACGAGTGGGATTATTTAACTATCATCTATATTCTCGTAGCTGTTATATGGATGATATTAGTTCAGATAATTCTTAAAAAACATCTAATGGACCTAATATCACCACACGAAAAACCAATTGATGAAAACAAAAGATGAAAAAAAATATAATAATTAGTTTTAAAAAGGTTTATTTATTATCGGCCTTAATCGTATGAGGGAATTAAAAACAATATGATATTTGTTACTACAAGTGTTATAGTAATTGCTTTGCTAATTTTTATATCAGCCTTTTTTTCAGGTTCTGAAATGGCCATTGTCTCAATAGACAGAGCAGTAATTGTAGATAAAGCAAGAAAGGGAAATAAAAACGCAAAAGTTCTAAAAGAGTTACTAAAAAAACCAGATGATGTAGTAAGTGCTATAGTTATTGGTAACAATGTTGTAAATATTTTTGCATCAGTTCTGGCTGGTTTTGTAACAACAGAGATATTTGGAAATATTGGTATAGGAATTGCAACAGTAATAATGTTTTTCCTTGTAATAATTTTTAGTGAATCTACACCAAAGGCATTTGGTAGAAAAAATGAAAAATGGGCTCTTAAGGCTGCAAAGTCTTTGAGTATTTTTACAAAAATTTTCCATCCAATAGTTGTCTTTGTTAATTCCATCTCAAATGGAATTTTAAAAATCATTGGTAAAAGCGAGAAAGAAAAAGACATTGTAACTGAAGAAAGGATCATGGCTATGATGCGTCTTGGTGAAGAAGAAGGGACAATTGAAAAAGATGAACGAGCTTTAGTTGGTGAAATATTTGAATTTGACGAAACAACAGCTGATGAAGTAGACAAACCAAAATATATAATAGATTATGTTCATGAAGATGACAGTATAGAAAAACTAACAAAGAAATCAATAAAAACGGGTTATTCAAGGTTTCCGGTATATAGAAAAGATTATGATGATATCATCGGAATGGTTCATATCAAAGATACACTTAATATCAAAGATAAATCAATAAAAGTAAAAAATATTATGAGAGATGTTTTAAAAATAAATCCTGAGATGAAAGTGGATGATGTTTTAAGAAAGATGAAACTTTTTAAAACACATATTGCAGTTTTACAAGATAAAAAAGGAAAAACAATAGGCCTAGTTAGCATGGAAGATTTAATTGAAGAGATATTTGGCGAAATCAAGGATGAACATGACTAATATTATTTAATCATTGATTTATAAAATGGAAAAAAATTCCTATAAGATTCTAGTTCTTGTAAAATAATACCTAAATCTAAATCCAAAGATTCCCTTTTTTCATTTTTCAATATATTTACCCCGATATAATCTTTATATTTCTTTATATAAATATTTTTTGTTAAAAAATCAAAAAATACAACTATTTTCTAAAAAAATAAAAAAAATGTAAAATTTGTTTCACCTTTCTATTTTTTATACGTTTCTAAATAAACAAAGAACACAATAAAAGACACAAATAATAATATAACAATTAGGGTTACTTCAAAACCAGGGATTATAGGAGGTTTATAATTAATTTTCTTATCCTGACCATTACCTTTAAAAAAGTTATTATCAATTCCACTGTAATTATAACAACTATTGATATAGATACCGTGGCCATTGTCAATTATTGAATTATTAGTAATATTAAAAAAACCTGAATTATCTATATTAATTCCCTTTTTTAAATTATTAGAAATGTAGTTCTGATAAATAAATAGATTTTCGCAAAAACTTACACATATTCCTTCAGAATTTTTTGATATATTATTAGATATTATATCAATCCTAGAAGAATCCTCACTTGAAACAGCTGTACCACTTAAAAAAATCTTATTTTCATTAATAATGTTGTGATTAGAGTTATTTCTTAAAACTATAGTATAAACCTTATTTCTCAAAAAAGTATTATTAAAAATAAAACTTTTTGAACAATTATAGAATCTTATTGCTTCTGAATTATTATAAAAACCATTTGAAACAATTGACAAATCTGAGGTATTTTCATTTACTAAAATTCCATTAGTATTGTTATAAAAGCTATTATTTAAAATAGAAATATTTCTAGAATTTTTAGGGACCAAAACAGCTATTTTTGAATTTTTTAATAAAAAACCATCAATAGTTACATTATTTGATTCAATATCAACACAGTAATAACTATTATTTCCATTAATAATTGACTCATTCTTATTTAGGCTAATTAAATAAATAGATTTGTTTATAATCAAATTCTCAGAATATTCTCCCTTGTAAACATATATTCTATCGCCATCACTAGATTGATCTATACAATTGTTTATTGAAGAAAAATTACCATTACCCTCTCCTCCCACATAATAACAATTATAATCCTCATCAGCCGATGATACATTATATGAAGAAAATAATAGAATAAATAAAATCGATATAGCAATAACTGCAATTTTTTTAATCATAAAATCCCATTCACAAAAAAAATAAAACAGTTTTAAAGTTATAAAACATGCTTTTTTTACAAACAAATGAAACAAACAAAAATTGAGTTTTATAAAAAAGAGAAAAAAATTGCATACTTAGATTGTGAAATAGCTAAAAATATTTTACAAAAGACAAAAGGTTTAATGAACAGAGAAAAGCTAGATAAAAACAAAGGAATGCTCTTTTATTTTTATTTACCATGGATAAGAGCATTTTGGATGAAAAATGTCTTAATACCATTAGATATAATATATGTAGATAGAAAAAATAAAATCATTAATATTTATGAAGCACCAGTTGAAAACAAAATTTTATACAAATTATATTTTAGTAAAGGATTTTGTAAATATGTTATAGAAACAAAAGTTGGTTTTTGTAAAAAAAATGGCATAAAAAAAGGTTGTAAAATAAAATTGCTCTGATTTTTTACCAATATGAAATTTTTACAAACAAGATTTATAAGACATTATTCTAAAAAAATATATTCGAGAAAGAAATGATACGTAATAAAAAAACTAAACCAAAAAAATCAAAAAAGAAACTTCAAATAACAAGGAATTATTCTTTTGGTTTTATCACTGGCGAATATAATTAAAACTCATATTTTTTTAAATACTTTAAATAAACCTTAAATTAGCTTTTTAAATAATTAATTTTATAATTATGTTCTCTATTACACACATTGGGTGGAATTACTCTTAAATTGTGGAGGAATTAGCTTTGGCAAAAGTAACAGCAGATGATCTTGCAAAAAAACAGAAAAAAATTTCAGTAGCTGAATTTTTTGAAAAAAATAAACATATACTTGGGTTCGGAAATCCAACTCGTGCTCTATTAACAAGTGTAAAAGAGGCAGTTGATAACTGTTTAGATGCATGTGAAGAAGCAGGAATACTCCCTGAAGTTTGTGTTCAAATTAAAAACGGCGGGGAAGATGGAGAAACAACACTTATTATTGAAGATAATGGCCCGGGTATCGTAAAAAAACAGATTAAACACATATTTGGCCGTTTATTATATGGATCTCGTTTTCATGATATTAGACAAAGCAGAGGTCAGCAGGGAATCGGCATCTCTGCAGTTGTTTTATATAGTCAGCTTAGTACTGGTAGGCACTGCATAATAAAATCAAAAACAAGTGAAAAACTTCCAGCAAATGTAGTCGAACTTGCAATTAACACAAATAAGAATCGTGCAGAAGTAATAAAATATGATACTGAGCACCTTGAAAAACCGCATGGAACAATTATTGAAGCGAAAATAATTGCAGATTATAAACGAGGACGGCGTTTTGTACATGATTATTTACAAAGTACTTCTGTAGTAAATCCTCATGCAAGAATAATTTTCAAAGAACCAGACGGAAGCGAACATATCTTTGATAGAACTTCAGAAGAAATACCTCCTGAATCTACCTCTATTAAGCCTCATCCTCATGGTGTAGAATTAGGAACTTTAATAAAAATGGGGAAAAACACAAAATCAAGAAAACTAAGTAGTTTTTTAAAAACAGAATTTAGCAGCATGGGTGAACGTGCAGCAACAGATGCAATAAAAAAAGCAGGGCTTGAAAAAGACCTTAAACCCGATAAAATGTCTCGGGAAGATTTTCTAAGCCTTCATAAAGCATTCAAAAAAACAAAAGTTATGGCCCCATCAACTGATTGTCTATCACCCATCGGTGTAATGCTCATTAAAAGAAGTCTTCGTAATGAAACAAAAGAAATTTCACCGGAATTTATATTCACATCCTCAAGACCAGCATCAGTCTATTCAGGTAACCCTTTTACTGTAGAAGTAGGTTTTGTTTATGGCGGAAATCTTCCAAAAGATGAAACAGTGCAAATAATGCGTTTTGCAAATAGGGTACCTTTATTATATCAACAAGGGGGGTGCATTACAACTAAGGCAATTTCATCGATTGATTGGCGCAGATACGGGCTTGATCAAAAAGGCGGAAAAGGAATACCATCTGGACCTGCAATCTTACTTGTCCATGTTGCATCTACTCAAATTCCTTTTACATCTGAGAGTAAAGAGGCAATTGCTGATGTTGATGAAATCAAAAAAGAAGTGCAATTAGCATTTAGAGAATGTGCTCGTAAGGTTAAAAAACATATAAACAAAAAAGAAAAAAGACAAAAAACACGTGAAAAATTTGATCTAATTACTAAAATTCTTCCAGAAATTGCAAAAAAATCTTCTGAAATGTTAAATAAACCTATTCCAAAACTTGATCCGATTATCACAAAGATCATGGATGTAGTATGGATTGAAGATTTAATCAAATATGAAAAAGTTAAAAGAAAAGGAGTTGTTCAAACAAAATTAACTCATGACCCCGATAAAGATGAAGACCCAAGCATCGGTACAATAACAAAAAGTAAGATTATGGTTGTAAACTACAAGGGAAAACCACAGCAATTCAATCTATATTCACTTATTCCTAAAGAAGCAGTAGTTGGAAATATTGATCCAAAACCAGATAAAATCACTGAAAACTACATAAAATGGAAACTGCCAAAGATAGAACCAGCAAAAAAAGTTGATATACATTTTGAGCTGGCTGGTTTAAAAGAAGGGGATTTTGACGAAAACGATCTATACATAGAAAAAATCAACCCCACCTATGTAATAGGTGCAAATAAATGGGAAGGGGGGAACTAAAATGAAAAAAGATTATACAGAGGTAATTAAAAAAATTGATAACATTGCATTTAAGGTCTATAATGATTTTCAGAAAAAAAATATACCTTTTTTAACAATGCCCACTAGAACTAAATCGAATATTGATTTCGATGAAAAACTAAATGTATGGAAATATGGTAAAAATACTTCAGAGAGAACTGCAAAATCCCTCAAAGGAGCATATATGCTTCTTAGAACTATGTACATGACAGAGTTTATAAAAAACATGATTAAAACCGAGAAATCATCTACACTGAGAGAGATGTACTATATTTCTGAAGGATGGGATATGGGTAAGTTTCATTCTCAAGATGAATCTAACCTTCTCGCTGAAGACTTGGAAGTAATAACAAGCTGTATGCGTGAAGATTTTAAACTAAGACCTGAAGAAGATGGAGCAAGAGTCATGGGTAATCTCACAGTTGAAGAGATCACTAGAAATAAAAAGAAAAGAAAGATCCACTGTCAGGAGGATGTCGGAGACGCAGGATATAGTATACCATATAATGTTGAACCTGAGAAAATTAAATTTTCTAATATTGATGCAGATTTTATTTTAGCAATAGAAACAGGCGGTATGTTTGACCGGTTAGTTGAAAACGGTTTTGATCAGACCCACAATTCAATTCTTGTACATTTAAAAGGGCAACCTGCCCGGTCAACTAGAAGGTTCATACAAAGACTTAGCAAAGAAAAGAAAATGCCTGTCTTGGTTTTTACTGATTGTGATCCTTGGAGTTATAGGATATTTGCAAGTGTTGCCTTTGGTGCAATTAAAACCGCTCATATCTCAGAGTATCTTGCAACCCCTGCCTCTCAATATCTAGGTGTAACACCTTCAGACATTGAAAATTATGATCTACCAACTGATAAATTGACTAAAGGTGATATAGCAGCATTGAAAAGTGAACTTTCTGATCCAAGATTCAATGATTCTTTTTGGAAAGGTGAAATTAAACTCCAATTAAAACTTGGTAAGAAATCAGAACAGCAGGCTCTTGCAAAGTACGGTCTTGATTATGTAACTGATAAATATTTACCTGAAAAATTATCTGAGATGGGTGTCCTTAAAAAATAACTATTCAACTTCTTTTTCTTCTTTAAATTTGTTCCACATCTCTTTTGGTTTAACCATAAGAAGGCGTAATCTTAAAACATTATGTTCATCTATTTTTATGTATGTCTTACTAAATATTCCTCCTTCTGCACCTTTGGGAAATGTTAACTGATGAATTCTTTTTCCCTGAATAAACTTAGGTTTTGGTTTTTCAGTTTTTATTCTTCTTTTATCAAAAATATCTACTTTACAATAAAGTACAATATCAATTAAAATAAAAAATAAAATCATCAAGGAAAGAATCAATGTCCAAGAACTAAAACTCAAACCAGCCCAGTTATATCCATAGTTCCATATGTAAGTACCCATAAAGATAACAACATAAAAAACTGCACATATAATAGCTAACAAAAGCATTACTTTAACGATCAAAGAAAAACGGTTAATCATACCTTCTTCTTCAGCACGTAATTCCTGGTTTATCTCAATATTTGACATGTTAATCTATTAATATGTATTGTATTTATATACTTTTAAAATTTTCTATTTAGTCTTTTTTAAAAAAATAGGCTAATTTTTTTAAAGATTTAGCTCTATGAGAATAGGAATTTTTCATTTTTGTGTCCATTTGTGCAAAGGTTTTTTCTTCTGTTTCGGGAATAAAAATCGGATCATATCCAAAGCCTTTATTGCCAACCATTCTATTTGATATTTTACCTTTGCATTCACCAATAAAGAACTTTTTTTCTTTATTTTTATCACAATATCCAATAACAGACTTAAAAACTGCGTTTCTATTATTTTTCTTCTCAAGCAATTTTAAAATACCATTACAACCAATTGTATAAAAAACATATTTTGAGTATACACCCGGAAAACCCTTTAAAGAATCAATAAAAAGACCTGCATCTTCAATTATTAAAGGTTGATTTATCTTTTTTTGTAAATAATCAATACCAAAATCAGCTACTTCTTTTAAACTATCCGCCTGAATTTCAGGATAGCCTATATTTTTTTGGTAAACATTGATTTCAAACTCTGATAGTTTTTGTTTAGCTTCTTTGTATTTTCCCTTGTTACCAGTTACAAAATATAATTTCATCTATATCTGCCTCTTTTTATTATTTCATCAATTTTTTTAAAAACCATTTTTGGGTTTTTTTCGTATTCTTCTTTGTAACCATCTAAAACATATTTAAAAAAATCTGAATATTTTGAATGAGTAGATTCAATTGCTTCCATTAAAACATGCAAGTCTACACCTTTTGTTTCAATCTCTGAGTTTATTTCTCCAAGTCCAAAATCTATAAAATAAATTTTATCATCATAAATTATCATATTCGATGTTGTAATATCTCCATGTATGATGTCCTTGTTATGTAATCTAGCTATATTTTTACCTATTTTTATACAAAGTTTTTTTCTATCATTATCATTAATTTTTTCAAAGATATCTTTAATTCTTTTACCTTTGATATACTCCATAGCTATAATTCCATTTTTTAAATCTACATCATAGATAATGGGAACTGCTACACCCTGTTTTCGTGATTCAATTATAAGTTTTGCTTCTTCTTTGGTTCTACTAGAAATTAGGTAATCATCTATTTCTTTAATTCTGTATCCTTTTTTTATTCTATGTTTATTAATTACTTCTTTACCATAACATTTCGAATGGTAAAGTTCTGCTTCTGCACCTTTATATAAAACATTTTTAATCACGCCAGGTCACATCCACCATATCTGTTCTAAATCGTTGATCAATAAAACTATTTTCAACTTTCATTCTAACACCACTTTTATACATTATAAGACCTAACCATGCAATCATCGCACCGTTGTCCACACATAGATCTTTTGAAGGAACAAAAAAAGATGCGGCTCTTTCCTCTGCCATAGTTTCAATCATATCTCGTAGTCTTTTGTTTGCAGCAACTCCTCCACCAAGCAATACCTGGTTTTTTTCAGTATGAGCTATTGCACGCTCTGTTACCTCAGTAAGAGCTGCAAAGGTTGTCTCTTGTATAGAGTAACATATATCTTCTATTCTTTCCTTTTTTTTATAATAATCTTGAGCTTGTGTGAGAAGACCTGAAAAAGCAATATCCATTCCTTTTATCGTATAAGGCAATTTTAGATATTTATTGCCTTTCTTTGCAAGTTTTTCTATTAATGGCCCTGATGGAAAACTAAGTCCTACTGCTCTTCCAAATTTATCAAGGCAGTTACCAATTCCAATATCAAGAGTTTCTCCAAAAACACGATATCTTCCTTCAGAAAAAGCAATAACTTGAGTATTTGCACCAGATGTATATAGCAATACTGGATTTGTGCATTTTTTTATGGTACCAATTCCAATCTCTAAATGAGCTACACAGTGATTAACTCCGATTAAGGGTTTATTTAATGACAGTGCTAGAGATCTAGCAGCAGTAGCAGCTGTTCTAAGGCACGGGCCTAGACCAGGTCCCTTTGAAAAAGAAATCAAATCAATATCCTTTGGATCAATTTTTGATTCTTTAATCGAATCTTGGATTAAATTGGAAATATTATCTGCATGATGATTAGCTGCCTTTCTAGGATGGATTCCTCCTTTTTTTGGCCGATATATTTTAAATTTATTTGTATGAACAATACAATCATTTTTTTTATTTTCAACTATTCCTACACCAATTGTGTGTGCAGTACCTTCAATTCCTAAAGATATCATAATAAGAGGGGTTTAAAGAGTGACTTATATAAAATATTTCGTAATTAGAAAAAATCTATTCTTCACTATATTCTTCATAAAGATAGATTACGCCTAATTTAAAAAGAATTGCTATTAATAAAATTACTACAATTATTAATGTTGCAATAACTAAAATCCATGGAATATCAAAACTTTCAACTGGTTCAGAATATTCATTAACATTTCCATTGGAATATGTATAATCACATGTTCCATCCATATCAAGGTCAATTAAGTAAACCTCATCATTATAGTCAATTTGAATGACCCTTGAATTTTTAATATATAATTTATCAAAAATTTTATCGTTATCTAAATCCATAAGATAATAATCATTTGAGTTGATTTGTATTTTTAAAATATCAGAAGAATCAAGCGGATTAGAACCCATCAAATTTTCTATTGAATTAGAGATACCATCACCATCGTCATCAATATCACCAGAAAAATTCCCATTAGCAGAATCATTATTTGGAATTTTATCCCCATCAGTATCTAAAGGAAAATCGCTAGAATTATTTGGATCTTTATTATATGCTAACTCAAGATCATCATTAAATCCATCATTATCACTATCCACAGAATTTGCCATTACAAAATTTTGATTTGATGAAAAAAGAATTAAAAAAATAAACAGCAATATAAGAATATAATAGGTTTTTAATCTACTATAATTTTTCAAACTATTACGGTAATCCATTTTTTGCATCCCATCAAACCATACTATTTAAAGCACAGAAAAATGAATTACATTCTATTTAAATGTTACCTTAACTAAAATCTAATTGAAATATCGACATAAAAATTATCAATTTTCCATTTTTTTGATAATTTCCCTTCAGGTTTTTCAACAAAATCCAGTTTTTTAGATCGAGTTTCTGCCTTTATATAATCTTCCCATTTTTTAAGATATTTCTTTTTAGTTGTATCCACTTTTATCTCAGTTTGAATTTTTTCTTCAACGTCCAAGTCAAGCTCTTTTCTCATAGACTGTATTCTTCTTACAATCTCTCTTGAAAAACCCTCTGCTTCCAATTCAGGTGTTAACTTGGTATTTAAAAATATTGTTGCACCCTCTGCCTCTGTTTTTGCAAAATGCTCTTTTTCTTTTTTTGTTATTTTAAAATCATTTTTTGTAATTTTATATTCTTTATTTTTGAATTTTAACAATATTTCATTATTTTTCTCAAGTAATCTTTCTAAATTTTCATCATCAATTTCATTTATTTTTTCGATTACTTCTTTTGCATCTTGTTTGAATTTTGGACCTATTTTTTTATAGTCAGGCTCATATTTTTCATCCATAAAAACAGAACTATCTCTTTTAAATGAAATTTCTTTGACGTTTATTTCTTCATTTAATAGATCAAGTAAATCCTTAATTAGATCCTCAGTTTTTTTATCACAAACAATTGTCGCCTGTGAAAGGGGATATCTAACTTTTATTCCAATTTTTGAACGGAGCGCTCTTCCAGATTCTACAAGGTTTCTAATTTTTACCATTCCTAGTTCTAGATCTTCATCGATTAGTTTTTTATCAGATTTAACATAATCGCAAAGATGAATGCTCTCTGGCATTTTCTCTGTTTTTAAATTTTGATATACCTCTTCAGTTATAAATGGTATAAATGGAGCAACCATCTTTGACAAACCTAAAAATATTTCATACATAGTTGTGTAGGCTGCTAGTTTATCATTTGTTTTTTCTTCAGTCCAAAGTCTTTTTCTTGATCTGCGTAAATACCAATTACTAAAATCTTCTATTACAAAGTTCTCTACTGCCCTTGCTGCTTTGTGTACTTCAAAATCCTTTAAATATTTTTTAACAACAATGATTAGTTCATTGTACTTACTTATGATCCATTTATCGATTAGCTCTCTTTTTTTTATTTCTATTCTATCTTTATCAATTTCAAATTTATCAATTGATGCATATGTTGTAAAAAAATTATATGAATTCCAAAAAGTGAGTATAAACTTTCCAAGGGTTTCCTTAACTGCTTTTTCATAGAATCTAGTACTAGCCCATGGTGCATTTGCAGACATTAGATACCATCTTAATGCATCTGCTCCCTCTTTATTTAATATAATATCTGGATCTACATAATTTCTTTTACTTTTACTCATTTTTTGATTTTTTTCGTCAAGAACTAGGCCTAATGTTAAAACATTTTTGTATGACCTATCATCAAAAAGAAAAGTTGATATTGCAAGTAATGAATAAAACCAACCCCTTGTTTGGTCAAGTGCTTCAGAGATAAAATCAACTGGAAAATTTTCTTTGAAAAGTTCTTTATTCTTATTTGGATAATGCCATTGAGCAAAAAAAGCTGAACCGGAATCATACCAGCAATCAATTACCTCTTCTTCACGTTTCATATTGCTATTACATTTTGGACAAATTATCTTTAATTCATCTACTAAAGGCTTATGTAAATCGTAATCCTTAGGAAAATTTTCACTTAATTCTCTTAATTCTTTTACACTACCTACACATATTTCATTTTTACATTTTTTATTTGTACATCTCCAAATTGGAAGAGGTGTACCCCAATATCTTTTTCTTGATAAGGCCCAGTCTTTTACATCGTCTATGAAAGCTCCGAATCTTCCTTTTTGTAGATGCTCTGGATACCAGTTGATATTATTGTTATTTTTTATAAGCGAATCCTGTACTTTTGTCATTGCTATGAACCAGGATTCCATTGCATAATAAAGAAGTGGTGAATCACATCTCCAGCAAAATGGATAATCATGGGTATACTCATGCACACCTTCAAGAAGATTTCTTTTCTTTAGATTTTCTATTATACTAGAATCTGCATCTTTTACAAATTTTCCCTTCCATGGTTCAACTTCTTCAGGGAAAGTTCCATCAAGTTTTACAAGTTGAATCACAGGTAAATCATATTTGCTTCCAACTTTATAATCATCTTCACCAAAAGCTGGTGCAATATGTACTATTCCGGTTCCATCATCCATTGTGACAAAATCTGCAAGAACGATATACCAGGCTTTTTTCTCAGGTTTTGCATATTCAAACAATGGTTCATATTCGATTTTTTCAAGTTCTTTTCCTTTAAAACCATCTATTATTTGATATTCTTCTCCTTTCAATATTTGTCCTGCTCTTGCTTCTGCAAGAATATAGATTTGTCCTTTGTATCTAATTTTTATATATAACTCGTCAGGATGTACTGCTAGGGCAACATTTGAAATAAGAGTCCAGGGTGTTGTAGTCCAGGCCAAGAAATATTCATCTTTATCTCTTCTCTTGAACTTTATAAAAATCGAAGGGTCTACTACCTCTTTATAACCTTGACTGATCTCATGGGCTGATAGAGCAGTACCACATCGCGGACAATACGGTACAACCTTATGGCCTTTGTATAACAACTTTTTTTTCCAGGCTTCTTTAAGCGACCACCAGACAGATTCAATATAATCATTCTTTAATGTTATGTAGGGATCATCCATATCAAGCCAAAAGCCAATTCTTTTGGTCATTTCTACCCATACATTTTCATATTTGAATACACTTTTTTTACATTCCTCGATAAACTTGTTTATTCCATATTCTTCGACAGCATGTTTATCTTCAAGTCCAAGTTTTTTTTCAACTTCTATTTCCACAGGTAGTCCATGTGTATCCCAACCGCCCTTTCTAAGTATATAATGTCCATTCATGGTCTGGTATCTAAGTATTAGATCCTTCATCACCCTTGTAAGGATGTGACCTGGATGAGGCATACCATTTGCAGTTGGAGGGCCTTCTAAAAATATATATGGTTTATTGTTTTTTCTTTGTTCTATTGATTTTTTAAAGATATTTTTTTCTTCCCAGAACTTTAGTATTTTTTCTTCTACCTGAACAGGTTTATATTTTTGTGGGGGTGACTTGATCATCCATTACACCATTTCATATTATAACGACAACCCTAATAATAGAAGACCATTAAAACGATTTCTATCGCAATAATTATTTAATTCCATCTTTCCGTTTTGGTAAAATGCAACCTAATGTTTATACAATCAATTCTAGAAATTAATATTTAAATGAATCTCAGGTTACTTTCAAGTGGCACTACCAAATGATATATAAAGAGAATATTTATAGAATATTTATAAATCTTTAATATTACAAAATTAGATATTTGATAAATGACTTTAATATTTATATGTTAATGACAAACTTGAAAAAATTTAAAGGTGAGCAAAATCAGAGTTGATGTAATAGGGGCAAGTTTAAGTGGAGTAAGCTCGGCAATTGCCATTAAAGAACATGATAATTCAATAAAAGTGGTAATACATGAAAAAAACCCTATACTAGCCTTCAATCCAGAAGGAAGAAGATGCGGAGAGGGATTTTGTTATTTCGAGAGTCTAAAGAGATATAAACCTATAGGAAAAAGCATTTTTAATAATATAAAGAAACTTGAAATGGTTGTTGACAACAAGAAATATATTTATCATCAGTTACCTGGAGTATGGTTTATATTAAACAGACAGCAATATATTTATCAACTGATAAAAAAAGCTGAAAATCTAGGTGTAGAAATCTGGGCTGAAGACAAAATTAAGAGTGTAAACGATCTTAATGGTGACTATATTGTTGATGGCTCTGGATGCCCTAGCATAGTCAAAAAAGATTTAAATTTGAAAATGGGCTTGATTAGTCTGGGTTATCAACAGACTTTAGAAAAATCTAATCATTTTTTAAAAGATAAGTTAAAGCTTTTTTTCTTGGGTTCTACTGGCTATATCTGGATATTTCCAAGAGACCCAATTAAAAAAGAAATAAATCTTGGAATAGGATCATTGATTAATCAAAAACAAAATTATAAGAAAATACTTGAAAAATTTAAAGAGGAAAAAAATATTACGGGAAAAATCAACTATTCTACAGGGGGATTTATACCTATAGGTATGCAAAAACCACTTAAATATGACAACATATTGTTTGTTGGTGATGCTGGAGTTGGGACCTCAATACTTGGGGAAGGAAATATTCGTGCAATTTATAGTGGTAAAATTGCTGGCATGTGTATAGGAAAAGACAGGGTTAAAAAATATCCTTCATTAATAAATCAAACCTTTTTTAAATTCGATTTAGCAGGGACCATGTTTCTAAAAATGCATAATTTTTTCCAAAAGATAGATGATAGATTAGCTAATTTACTTATAAAAAAAGCTATTAATATCAATGATAACATTAGACTATTAAAATTAGGAGAAAAACCACCAATCATAAAAAAAATGTATAAAAATGAAATTGAATTGATCATCTGTTAAAAATTATTTCTATTAATTATCCATATACAAATCAGTATTTTTTTATATCATCTGTTTTCATGATCTCTCTTAAAAATGATGTTGCATAACATCCTTTATTTAATTCAAATTTTAGATGCACAAATTTATCAGATGAATTTTTATTATTAACCATATCTATACTAAAATTATTAATTTTTGTAAGAATTGGCCTTCTAATACCACTACTTGATATAAAAGGAATTTCAGGTATTATAAAATCTCTTTGATCAAAATTTTCTTTTTCAATTATATTACGCTCTATTTCACCCATTTCTCCTTCTGAAAAAGTTGAGTCATGACCAATCAATAAACCACTAACATATGCTTTATTTTTTGATATCTGTTTGTTTATTTTATCCAAATTATGATTTTTTACAATAATTTCCTCATCAGATATTTCGTTGTTTCTGACTGGTAAAATCACATCACCAACTATTGCTTTGTCAATAGGAATGTCCTTCTTGATTCTTTGGCTAAGAATCTTATTGAATAAATACGATTGATAAGCATAGATAAACATTGTTAATAGGTTCTTTGGAAGTTCCTTTAATGCAGATACAAAATCATCTGGATCTTCAACTAATTTATTTAATATTGATTTTTCATAGTTCAGTTTATTAGGATAGTTTTTCAACGCCCAAGAAAAATCATGTGTTTTTGATAGTTGTTTTCTTAGTTCAAAAGATTCTTCATTTTCACCCTCAATTGGATTTGCAATATAGGTCATTACCGCTTTTTTTATTTCACCTTTTACTAAATGTTTTCCAACAATATGGGTGATAGGTCTTATACTTCCAAATCTTTGTATACCAAAAAAATTTGGAAAAAAATTTTTTTCAGAAAAATGTTTTTTTATTTTTTGAACATCTTTTTTTGTTATATCTTTTTTTATATTCTTTATATTTATTTCAAACTTATTTCCTTTAAGGTTTCCTATTTTAACTGGCTTATTTGATATGTAGATATTTTTTATTTCAACATCTTTTAATTTTATTTTTTCTAAATCTTTTATATCTACTTTGTAAAAAGATAGAAGCTGAGTGGTTTTAGCTCTTTTATCTTTAGTTCCTGCAAAATTGATTCTTTGTCTTGAAATATGTAAACGATTAGAAAGATCCCTAACAAGTCGATTTGTCTCCCAATTTACGGATTCTACTTCTGCGATAGTGAATTTTCCTTTTTCTTTTTTAGGATAAGAAAAAATTTCTTTAACAATAAAATCATGAGGAGTGGATCTTAGTTTTCCACCTACTCCACCAAAATCTGTATAAAAAGTTTCAATGCCTACTTTTTTTTCAGCTTCTAAAACATTCATTTATTTTTTACTCTTGTATTTTTTTTGAAAATCTTTAGAAAACTTCTTTATTTCATTTTCTAACTCTTTTACTGATTTTTTTAGTATATCTAATGGATCTCCTTTTTTAACACGAATATAAAGAGTTCTTTTCTTTGCCTCTGGATGATCTGAAATATAAGATGCATAATCTACATCATCATTTTTTAGTAAGATTTCTGTGAGTGGATTTAATATTGTTGCATTTTCGTCTTTAACTTCAATTTCAAGTTCTTTTTTGGTTTTTTTTATTTTTTTCAATTCCATTTGATCACCAACCTATGTGTGTTATAATTTTTTGATATCATAAGTGCCATAATCAATTGCTTTTTTTCTTCTTTCATTATTTTTACAGTTTGTACACTCAAGAATTTTACCTTTGTCTTTTAGCGGATGTCTGCATTTTGAGCAAACTGCTTTTATTACGCCAAGTTCTTTTCCTTTTGTAGTTAATTGGATACTAGGTTTTACCTGAAAGACCTTTGCTCTTATTATATCACCAGCAGAAAACTCACTAGAGGGGTCTTTTATATATGCTTGGGATATCTCTGCTACTTTAATTGTTCCATTGGTATCACCAGATATTGGTCTTTTCTTACCTATTATATGCATTACTTCAGCTATAACCATATTTGATCTTACAGATCTAGCCTCAGCAAGTACAAGATCTCCTTTCTCTACTTTTACAGGAATGCTAGTTAATGGTTTTACTTCTGCTTTTCTATGTTTGCTATCTACTTGATATTCCCCATATATTGTTGATCTTATGATTCCTTCTTGTTCAAATGTATTTTCACCAGGTAGTAATTCTTCTGATGTTGATACTTTATCTCCAGGTAATACTATTTTGCTTTTTGACATTAATTCACCTTTATATTTTTATTTCCTTTTCCATTTAGGCAATTCAAACACTGTTTTAAAACTTATGGTATCTTTTTTTCTTATTTCTATTTAACTCATTTAGGGTTATACTTGCTATTTTCTTTTTTGATGTTTTTGGTTTTATTATTTCTTTTACTTCTGTATTTTTTTCGTTTACAACAATTAAACCAATGCCATCTTCTTTTAATTTATGTTCAGCTTTTTTAAGAACATTATATGATTTCATCAAAGG
>CAYYOO010000018.1:0-26628 GCA_964473335.1 uncultured Thermoplasmatales archaeon | reverse complement strand
AATTTTACTTTTAACAGGGGTAACACATGCTTTTTTGCCATTAAAATGCAGTTCATGTCCCTTCCCCTGCATCCTTTTTACAAAAATTTTTAAAAGAACCTTTTTCTTATAAGGTTTTCAAGGGAGAAATATGATCAACATTACCGGAGCAAATTATATTGCAGGAAATAAAAGTAAAAAAGGAAAAATAAAATTTACAAGTTTTAATCCAAAAGAAAATAAGAAAGGAAAAATCGATTTTTTTAATGCTACAAAAGAAGAAATTGAGAAAGCATCAAAAAAAGCAGTAGAATCTTTTGAGATTGTATTTGACTATAATGATAAAAAAATAGCTGATTTTTTAAAGACTCTCTCAGAAGAAATTTTTAATCTTGGAGACCAACTTATAGATGTTTGCAACAGTGAAACATCACTAGGGGAAAATAGGCTTATAAACGAAAGAAGTAGAACCTGCAATCAAATTGAGATGTTTGCAAATTACATATTAAAAGGTTCATATGTTGAAACAATAATCGATAGAAAAAAAGATTCTCAACCTGATATTAGAAGAATGCTTCTACCAATTGGCCCAGTTGCTGTTTTTCCAGCTAGTAACTTTCCTTTTGCTTTTGGAGTATGTGGAGGTGATACTACTTCAGCGTTTGCAGCTAAATGTCCTGTTATTGTTAAAGCTCATCCCTTGCATCCTAAGACTTCAGAGTTGTTTGCTAAATCAGTTTATAGATCAATAGAAAAAAATAATTTTCCAAAGGGGTTTTTTTCACTAATCCATGGTAGTGACAAAAAAGTAAGTGAAGAAATTGTTCTTAATTCAAAGATTAAAGCAGTAGGTTTTACAGGTTCAAGATTTGCTGGCAGAGCAATTTATAATCTATCTATAAAAAGAGATGAACCGATACCAGTATATGCAGAAATGGGCAGCATAAACCCTGTTTTAATTACAAAAAAGGCAATGAAAAAAAGATGTAATGGGCTTGCTGAAAATCTTGCAAATTCTATTACTTTAGGGTCAGGTCAGTTTTGTACAAAACCAGGGTTAATTTTTGTAAATGATGATAAATACACAGATTCATTTTTAAATAAAATTAAAGAACTTTTGGAGAAAAAAGACCCTGGCATTTTAATTCATCAAAGAATAAAAGAAGGACTAAAAAAGAAAGTAAGTGAAACTAAAAAAATATCTCAAGTAAACCTTCTTTTGGGTGGAGAAGAAATTAAAAATAAAACAAGCTATCAAAATACTTTATTTGTTGCAGATTCAAAGCAGTTTTTAAGTAAAAAACAAATCCATAAAGAACATTTCGGACCAGTTTCCTTTATTGTAAAATGCAAGGATTTTGATGATTTTTTAGAAATTTCAGATAGCCTGGAGGGCCAACTTACAGCAACAATTCATCTAGAAAAAAAAGATTACGAGAAAGTTAAACCATTAGTTAAAAAACTATCAAATAAAGTTGGTAGATTAATAATAAATGGTGTACCTACAGGTGTAAGAGTGTGTAATGCAATGCAGCACGGTGGCCCATATCCAGCAACAACCTATCCAAATACTACAAGTGTAGGAACGCAGGCAATTAAAAGATTTTTAAGACCAGTTGCTTATCAAAACTTTCCAGATGATTTATTACCTGAAAAACTGCGCAGAGATAGAAAATAGAATATTAGTCAAGCTCCAAACTTATCAAGTCTTTTTGCATTTGCTAGAGAAAGAGGAATTAGATCCTCAGCTGGAAACCTTGGCCCTAGACCTCCCTTCATGCATTCTCTTTCACCAAATTTTTCTACTAAGTCAGACCTACATTGTTTAGAAAATAGAATTGTAGGCACGGGATGCCAGCTATGATACTTCAAATAAGATGGAGTTGAATGATCCCCTGTGACAATTATCACATCAGGATTCAAATCTAGAATTTTGGGAAGAAGATTATCGACCTTTTCAATTTCTTTTACTTTTGATTCAAAATTTCCATCTTCACCATAGCTATCTGTTTTTTTAACATGTAAAAAGAAAAAATCATATTTTTCCCAGTTTTTTTCAAGTGTTTCAAACTCACTTTCTACTGAATTACCCGTCTCTAAAAGATCCATTCCTATAAGTTTAGCTAGACCCCTATACATTGGATAAGCAGCTATCGCACAGCTCTTAAGCCCGAATACTTCAGGAAAACTAGGCCAATCTGGTATTTGTGAAAAACCACGAAGTAGGGTCATGTTAGCAGGTTTTTCATCTTTTAAAACTTCTTTTGCTTGTTCAATAAAATCATTTACAATTGAAACAGTTTTATCAGCTTCACTAGATTTAGATTTTGGTGTAAGTGGCATTGCACCTATTTCTTGTGGGTCAGTGTCATATATTTCTCCAGATAATTTTTTCCCTCTCAAAACAAGTAAAAATCTGTGTTCTTTAACTGTTTCAACAAATAAATCTACACCAGGTAAAGAAATTTCTTTGCACAGTTTTTTACACAATTCTTTGTTTTTTTCTGAAGAAATTCTACCAGCCCGTCTGTCAAGTACTTTTCCATCCGAGTCAATTGTTGCAAAGTTACCTCGTGCTGCAACATCTCCTTTTTCTAAATTAAAACCTATTCCATTTGCGGCAAGAACTCCTCTTCCAACTTGATATTTAACTGGGTTGTATCCAAAAATACCTAGATGTCCTGGACCACTCCCCGGAGTAATACCATTTCCAACAGGAATATGAAGCCCACATATACTTTTTTTAGCTAGGTTGTCTAGATTTTGCGTCTCTGCAGTCTCTAGTTCAGTTTTTTTATTGGAATCTTTCGGAAGACCGCCTATTCCATCCATTACAAGCATTACAATTTTTGTATCATTTTTTTTGACTAGTTTTTTGATAAAATCTAAATCCATTTCTCCACACTTCTTAATCTATTCTACAAAAATTACAAAATAGATAAACATATAATTTAGTTTTTGGTAAAAAAAGAAAAAAAGATTTTTTATATTAGGTCCCAGACAACATTTACATTGACTGAAACTGTCAGATCTGTTGGAAGTATTACAGTAGGTGGGGTATTACTTGCAGGTTCTGATTTTGCACTAAATCCTACGCGGTCCCAGTATACATGTGGTTTATAATTATAGTTATTTAGGTCTATTGAAGTAACATGTCCAAGTTCTTCATCGAGAGTTGAGACAATTGTTTCTGCTTTTAATTTCGCATCCTTTGAAGCTTTTTCCATTGCCTGTATTTTTAAATTATTTCTTTTTTCTTTTGAAAGTTCAAAGTTAATGCTATTTACTAATGCACCAGCATTTGATGCTGCATCTATTACTTTTCCACCTTTATCAAAATCTTTTATTTCTACTCTTAAAGTGTTTACTGCTTCATATCCTTTGAAAACTCTTTCTTTTCTGTTTCCATTTTCATAATATGTCCACTCATATTTTTGGTTGATTGTATAACTGGTTGATCCAATATCTTCTTTTGATATTCCTAATTCCTCTAGTGAACTAATTACTTTATTTAGTTTTGTTGCAACTTTGTCTGTTGCACTATCTGCTGAATCTTTGTCTAATGCTGAAATTTTGAGTATGATAACAAGTAGATCTGGTCCAACTTCTATAGTTGCTATTCCCTGTATATCTATATTGCCGTGAGGCTCATATATTTCTTCTATTGTTTCATTTTCAAAACTTGATTCTTCTATTGGTTCACTAGCTTTTGTTTTTTGTATTAATGACATACCAAAAACACAACTTAAAGTTATGAAGGCGGCCATAACAACTGATATTATTTTTTTATGTTTCATTTTTTAACACCAAACAAAATTTATAATCTCATTAATATATAAAAAGTCGTAAAATGTTTGGTAAATTCCAAACAAAGTTTGTATATCTATTTTTGTTTGAAGAATTATAGAATATAAAATAAAAAGTAGTTAGAATAATTTATGACCGCTCTTTATGTTCTAATGTAATTAAGAATTAGTTTTTAGGCCACTCGAAATGAGTGTTTTTAAAGAAGTCAAATTCCAAATTTCCCCAATCGTTGAAATCTTCTCTTCCATTGTTTCCATCTGAGTAGTCAAGAATAAAATAGGTATATCTGTAACTCATGCAGCTCTTATAATTTCGATATTTCCAGAATTCTTTGTTTAATGGCTTTACTGTTGCGTGGTTGTCTATAGCTGGGTAATCATCTACTATCAGACCAAGTGTATGGCCAAGTTCGTGCATACTTCCAGTTGCAATCAATTTTCCTCGGGGAATTATTTTAGTTGATCCTGATAAAGAGTCAGCTGATATACAAAATCCATTTAGATGCCCCCATCCAATAAAGGCAAAGCCACTTGCAGGTCCTTTATCACAAATAAGTCCATAGTGGAATATATTCTTACGGGGGTTTTCTAAATCGTTGTGAAGAAAGTAATCCCAATATATATCAGTTAACTGTGCAAAATCAAAATCCCTTATGTAGGGTATTTCTTCTCCGCCGTCAAGGTTTCCAATATCTACATGTAAAGTTATGTCGTGTTCTTCAAAGCGTTTTTTCATCTCTTCAATATATTTATTTGGTATTATATTTGATGCACCTTGAGCTTTTGATTTTGTCCAATCAAATTCTAAGAATATATCTTTTTTATTTGGGTCTGCTCCATATTCATATGCATAGCATTCTTCAAAGTTGTTAAGGCCATCGCCGTCGTTGTCTATGTTTATGTGATCTTCCCAAACATTAGGATCAGATCCATTGTATTTTTCTTCCCACCAATCTGGTATTCCATCGTTATCTGTATCGTTTCCACCTATTTCTATTGGTTTGTCTTCGTATCCATTTACTTGTGTTTTTGTAAATGTATCTTTTTCATTCCAGTCAGATCCAGCGTTTTTAAAAGGATTTAAACTCCAGGGGATAGTTTTTAATTTTCCGTAATCTAGTTTTAGTCTATTTGGGATTTTATATCCATTGTTGAAGAATGGCCCTAATTTTCCTCCCCAAAAGTTATGTCTAGCATCACATAGAGAGTTTCTAACATTTATAGATCCAATTTGATTATTGTAAATGTTGCTGTTTGTTATTTGTAAATCTCCATTCCCCATTGATACTGCATGTCTAAAATTGTTAATTATATTACAGCTGTTTATCTTTATATTTTTAGATCCTTTTTGAATCCATAGGCCGTAATGAGTTATGTTACTTATGTCACATTTTGTGATATATATGTTTTCTGATTCTTTAACCAATATTGCAAATCCGTTGTGTAGGATATTACAGTTTTCAAAATTAAAGTTTGTTGATCTATAGGCAATACATCCTCCCCCATTGTCGTTGTTATCGCTGATTGAACATTTTTGAAAATCTATGTTATTGCTGTTATTTGTAAAAATTCCTGTTCCGCATTCATGTATGTATGAATTTTTTATTGTTATTTCATTTGAGTTTTTAATGTTTAAACCTATTGATGAGTGTGCGATTTCACAATTATTTATAATATTATTTTCACTTGATTTGTAATATATTCCTTCGCCATTAAGATATAAAGAACAGTTGTCAAAGGAGTTTTCATTTGAGTGATTTAAAAAAATACCAGTTCGGGTCCTTTTTATTACACAATCTGAAATCTCGTTTTTATTTGACTCAATTATTATCCCTGAATTTCCTTTGTATCCACCTGCGTTTCTAATTGTTAGTCCTTCCATTTTTACATTGTCTTTTGTAATTTTTATTGCGTATTCTTGGTATTCTGCATCGATAATTGTTGATTTTATCTCTTCACCAATTATATGTATAGATTTGTTGATCTTTATCTGCTCATTATATATTCCTTCTAAGACATAAATTATGTCTTTTTCTTCTGCGTTGTTTATACCATCTGTTATAGTTTGATAAGGAAATTCACATGATCCATCCCAGGGTCCACATGTGTTTTCGTCATCAACATGAATTATATTTGTTTTTAGAATTTTAAAACTGTTATCACTTGTATCTATATTTACACTCTGACTGCTTCCTGCTGATATTATTATTAAGGCGGTTATGATTAAGAGTATTTTTTTCAATTGTTTTCCCCCATTTCTTTGTTATTAATAACAATTTAGCACTATTTATATATTTTGTTATATATTTTAATAGCAAAGATAGAAAACTATATATATTGATGAATGACAAATATAATAATAGTGACACATGCTATCTATTGTCATGTAAGTAATGAAAAGAAGGGTAATTGGAAATGTTAATTGTGGGGCAGGTTTGTTCTGAAGAAGAGGCAAAAGAAGTAAATTTCATTGCAAAAGTATCAATAGTCGGACAAAGAATTAGATTTATTGCTTCAAAGAATAAAAAAAATTAAATTTTATTGGTTCTCACCAGAGAGACTTTTTGTTCCAATGAGTGTTTTTGTATCCATTACACCTTTAAGTGATCGAATCTTTTTTATTATGACTTCTCCGATTTCATCAATATCGGTGGATTTAATTTTAACTAAGATATCGTATTCCCCAAATAATGGATGTATCTCTGTAATCTCTGGTATTTCTTTTAGGGAACTATAAACAGTTTTTTCATGTAATGGGCTTATTGTTAGTAATGCAAATCCTATAGCCATGTTAAGGATAATCTAAGAGCTAACACTTATAGTTTTTCTTTTTTATCATAAAATCAAAAAAAGATAAATATTAGTAATGCATTATGTTAACAATTAACAGGAGGTATTATTTTTTGGAAGAAGAAACAAAAAAAAGTTCAAAAATTACAAATGTAGCTGAAAAAGAACTAGAACTACTATCAAGACATATCGAAGTTTTAAATAATGTAAAAGAAAGCGGCCCAGTAGGTATCATAAAATTATCAAAGATGACAGGTCAACCCCAACATATGGTAAGATACTCTCTTAGAACACTTGAAAAAGATGGACTTATACAACCTTCACCTAGTGGTGCAGTTGTAACAGACAAGGTACATGAGTCACTAGGGACAATAGAAACTACACTTGATGATTTTTCAAAGAAAGTAAGCACGTTAAAAGAAAAGTTAAGATAGTTTTTTAGACAATAATTGTTAAACAATAGTTATATACAAAATCAAATATATTTAAATAAATAACAATGATTTGGTAGTTGATAAAAATGAAAGTATGTAAAACAATATTAATTGTGGCAATGCTGATGCTATCTTTATTTACAATACATGTATCTGCAGAAACAAAATTTAGTGGGACTGACGAATTAGATGATGTGTATATCTCTGGTGAAAATGAAACTCTTAATTTAACATCATTTCCAAATGTTGACATCAAAGATATTAGTATAAATAGAGAAGGAGAAACCATAGATTTAGTGTTTAATTTAAAAGAATCAGGTACTTACTATGATTCAGGTGATTTTATATATATGGTTATTCTACAAACAAGCTCAAATTTATATAAAATTTGTTATGGAACAGTACTATTTCTCATGGGTCTAGCTAAATATGGGGGATTTGATTTTGATATAGATAATGAAAGCTTGGACGATATCTACACGTTGGTATTTACTGAAGAAAATCCAGATTTAAATATATTGGATGACTCTAACATCGATGGCAATAGCCAAACATTTACATTTGATTTAGTAGATAGTAATGAAGTATGTGTAGGTTTTTATTATGCTACTGTCTGGTATACATCAAATAGTTGGACATCCTCAGTTGCATATATAGATGTTTACCCTAATGAAGAAAATGAATATGAATTCCCAACTATTGATGGAGGTGGAAAATATTATACAAATACAGGAGAAAATTTTGAGTTAACCGGGTCAATTAATTCTACAGATACTGATTATAGATATATTTGGACATTTGAAGACTCTGCACAAACCAAAACAGGAAAAACCATCACACACAGATATTTAGAACCTGGAAATTTCACTGGAACCTTGTTTGTATCTGATCCAGATACAGGAAAGTACGGTGAGTCATATTTTGATGTACAAGTCAATGGTACTGCTATTATTGATCCTGATGAGCCAAATAACCAACCAGGTTTTGAAATAATAGCATTTATCTCTGCATTTGCTATAGCTTTAATATTCTTAAGAAAGAAACGGAAAAAATAATACAACTATCTTTTTTTTATTTCTTTAATAATCTTTTTATTTAGTTATCCTATGACAGTATGATAATACTTGAGGAGAACGATTTATGCCTGAAAAAAAGAAAGATAACAAAGAAAGTAAATATGCATACAGAAAAAAAACTGCATATGAAATTTTTAATAAAGCCCAACTAAAAAAATCATATGATTTTTGTAATGGTTATAAAAAATTTTTAGATGAATGTAAGACAGAAAGAGAAGCCATTGAAAAAATAAATAAAATAGTTAAGAAACAAAAGAAAAAAATCATTTCAAACAGAGAAAAAGAAACAGCAGTATTAATAAAAGGAAAAAAACCAGTAAAAGACGGTGTAAAGATAATCATATCTCATGTTGATTCACCACGGCTTGATCTAAAACAAATACCTTTGTTTGAGGAATCAAACAGTAATCTAGCTCTTCTTGAAACACATTATTATGGTGGAATTAAAAAGTTTCACTGGGTTACTATACCTCTTTCTCTTCACGGAGTTGTATACACAAAAACAGGGAAAAAAATTGATTTTTCAATAGGTGAAAAAGACTCTGATCCACTTTTTTCTGTTCCAGATCTATTGCCTCACTTATCTCATGAAGTTCAGGATAATAAAAAACTTGGTAAAGCAATCAGCGGTGAAAGCCTTGATATAATAGTTGGAAATAAACCTATGCGGGGAGAATATTCAGATAAAATAAAGACAGCAATAATTGAAAAACTCCATAAGGATTATAATATCTCTGAAGAAGATTTTATTTCAGCAGAACTTGAGGCAGTACCAGCCTTTAAAGCAAGAGATATTGGTTTTGATAGATCTATGGTTGGTGCATATGGTCAGGATGATAGGTCTTGTGCTTATACATCCTTAATGGCGGCTCTTGATTCTAATAAAACAAATTATTCAGTAATTGTTCTTTTTGTTGACAAAGAAGAAATTGGTTCTGAGGGAAATACAGCTGCTCAGGTAAATACATTTTTAAGGTCCTTAATTAGAGAACTTGACCCAAAAGTCGATGTTGATAGTGTGATGCTGAAATCAAAAGTCCTATCAGCTGATGTAAATGCAGCAGTTACACCTAATTACACTGAAGTATTTGAATTAAAGAACGCATCAACACTAGGCTGTGGTGTTGTCATGAGTAAATTTACGGGTCACGGTGGAAAATACAGTGCAAACGATGCAACAGCTGAATATGTTAGTGAAATTAGGACTCTATTAAACAAAGAAAAGATACCCTGGCAGACAGCTGAACTAGGTAAGGTAGATAAAGGCGGCGGGGGAACTGTTGCAAAATACTTTTCAAGACTTGGTATGGAAGTAATAGATCTTGGCCCTGCTGTAATGAGTATGCATGCACCTTATGAAGTCACTAGTAAAGTCGATATCTATTCAACATACTTAGCATACAAGGCCTTTATACAATCATAAAAATCTTTCTTTTACCTGGTCAACAATATTTTTTATTCCGTTTTCAGGTTTTTCATTACAATAGTTAGGATCACATTTTTTATCAATTTTAGCTGACACAGGAAAACCAGCAAGACGCATCATAGGTTTAGTTGATACTTTCCCATGCTTCCACCTAGAATAGAACCAGTGTACAAAGAAAAATACAGGTCCAACTATTTTTTTAATATTTGGATCCCAGAAATCAATATTGTTCTTCCAGCATCTAGAAATCACTTCCCATTGAAGTTCAGTAAGACCATCAAGTCTGGTTCTCTTGCATTTACCGAGTAACGCTTCTTTTAATGGAATAAATAAAACTGGTGTGTAAAACATTTTAGCGTTTTGTGCACGCAGGTCATCTATTAGATTTATTGTTGCAATTGTATCTTCTTCAGTTTCATCAGGTTGACCGGTCATAATTGTACATAATGGATACCAGTCATGATCATTTAGTTTACCAATAGCACTACATACAATCTCAGGCCAGTTGTCAACACTATAAGGTAAGGCTTTTCCTTTCATAT
The DNA here is from genome assembly GCA_964473335.1 of uncultured Thermoplasmatales archaeon. Taxonomy (GTDB): domain Archaea; phylum Thermoplasmatota; class E2; order DHVEG-1; family DHVEG-1; genus CAYZTD01. Next base: position 16,575 of record CAYYOO010000018.1, on the reverse strand, counting down.
ATTTCTTCATAAGCCTCACACTACCTGTTTCAATTCCCATTTCAATACTTACAAATGGCTTTTTATATCCCTTATATTCCTCTGGAGTCCATTTTGTTTTTTCAATCAATATTGGCGTTAATTCATCAAGGAGTTTATCATCATATAAGACAGGTGCAAAAGAACCATGTGAGAGAAGTATTTTTTCAACGCCAGGGTAATCTGCAATTGTCTTATAGAGTTTTACAACTTCAGGTGTGTTTGGTACAAAATTCTTCTTACATTTATATAGAAAAATATCTTCAGTGACAGTAAAAATCGTGTCAGATCCACTTTTGACATTCACTTCAACTTCTTTCATTATATGGTCAAGAGAAAAACTATGTCTTGTTCTCATCGTAGGGCTGCAAAAAGCACATCCTCTCCCGCAACCCCGCATTATTTCAACCATTCCATAGCTTGCTGCGTTTTTAATTATTGGAACGTTTGTTCTATCAGGTTTTTTGGCTTGAAAATTATCTGGTATTTCTTCATTTTTAAGTAATTTTTTAAAAAAATCAACAAGGTCTTTTTCTCCTTCCCCCTGGAATAAATGATCTATTTTGAGTTGTTTTTGCATTTTTGCTTCAGATATTTGCCAGCATCCTTGGCCGCCCACAACTACCTTTGGTCTATATTTCATAATCGCAGGATGAGTTACTAGTTTTTCAAATTCAAATGCATTAAGGGATTCTCCTCCAAAACCAATTAGTGAGTTATATGTTGTTGAAACGTAGGCAAGACCCATAGGGTCCATTGTTGAGATTCCAACAATTTTTGTATCTTTTCCTATAAATTTTCCTAGTTCATTATAATGGCAGGATACAACGTTTTCTTCTCCAAATTCATCAATTAACATTGATTCAACTTTTCTCAAGCCATATATAGTTCTTTTTGCTGTTCCATCAGGATTTGTAGGAAGATTGTTTAGATGCTCTTTTAGAGCGTAACCTGAAAGTTTTTTTGGAAATGTACAGATAAATGCAGAGAATGGATTGTTGTTATATTCATTTGCCTCTACTCTAGAAGCAGCAAGTACTATTGGTACACCATTTTTACCTTCTTTTGTCATAATATTCATATTCCTTTCTTAGAAAGTAGTACTTTTTTTAGAATAGGATCTTTAGTTGTTGTTTCAATTTTTTTTAAAAACTCTCTCCATGAAAGTGAGTTCCATGACCATTTTATCATATCTTTTTTATGAAGCGAAAGTATCTTTAGAAAAGTCTGCCAGTTATATCCTTCTTTTTTTAGATGTTTTCCCCATCCTGCTTCTTTCCATAGATAGCTAGGAAGTTTGTTTCCAAGCCATACTGCAATTGATTCTATTTTTGTTTCTAAGGTTTTTTTTGAGCTGCTTATCTGTTTTTTTAGGTTTATTGGTTCAGGTGGTATGTTAAGATTCATTTTAACCCCCAAGTACATGGGGGATAAATATTTTGATATTTAACTTTTTATGAAAAATTTTAAATTTTTTTATTATTTTGAAACATATTTTCTTTATGGATTAAATTAAAATATATGGTATATATTTCACTAAAATCTGTAGGAGAGTTGCAACTTGTTTGTTAAAGAAATAATGAAAGACAATATTATTACAATTGATTGTAATGATTCGATTAAAAAAGCTTGTAATATTTATCGTGATAAAAATATTGGCAGTTTACTTGTTACGGAAAATAAAAGCGTAGTTGGTATTGTAACAGAACGCGATATTATTGAACGTACTATCTGCATGGATAAAGATCCAAATGAAACTCCAATAAAAGAAATTATGAGTTCTGATATAAAAACGGTGGATGTTAATGATAGAATAAATTATGCCGTTAAAATCCTAAAAGATAATAAAATTAAGAAATTGCCGGTTACTAGAGATAATGAAGTTGTTGGAATTATCACGGTTACTGATATTGCTTTCACTAGGCCTAATGTACGAAAATTCTTAAAAACAGAAGATTAATTTTTTCTATTTAATAGTAATAACTTTTCATTAAATATGCACTAATAACTATTACTTATTTTTTTGTTATAAACATTTTTCTTGAATTTTTCCTTAATAAAGCTAATAAACATTCTTAAAAAAATAAACTTTAATATAATATAAACTATATATAATTAATAGCATGGAACGCGATAATTTCAAATCATTCATACCTTCATCTAAAAAAATACCTGAGTTAACCCTAAAGGCAGCTATTGTAGGAATCTTTTTAGCAGTAATTTTAGGAGCAGCTAATGCTTATTTAGGGCTATATGCTGGAATGACAGTATCAGCAATAATACCTGGAGCTGTTATGGCTCTTGCAATTTTAAGGCCATTTAAGGGAACAATACTTGAAGTAAACCTTGCAACAATGGGTGCAGCGGCTGGTGAATGTATTGCTGCTGGTGTGATATTTACAATACCGGCATTAGTAATACTTGGTGCATGGACTGAAATCCATTATCTAGAAACAACTTTTATTTCACTTTTAGGTGGGCTGATAGGCGTTCTATGGATGGTTCCATTAAGACGTGCACTTGTTACAAAAACTGATCTTCCGTTTCCAGAAGGAATTGCTGTTGCTGCAGTATTAACTACAACAGTTGGAGGAGAACGAGCAGATAAAGTAAAAAGAGAAGAAGCAGTCAGTGGAATATGGCTTGTTTTAGGTGCAGTAATAGCTGGTTTATTCAAATTTGGAGAACTTTCATTAAATATCTTTAGAGGTACAATAGAGAATGTTACAAAAATCGGTTCATATATGATCCGTGGAGAACTAAGAGAAGGATGGTTCTATGGCGGGCTTACAACATCCCCAGCTCTTCTTGGTGTCGGATGGATAATCGGACCAAAGATCTCTTCATATGTTATGGTCGGCGGACTCATTGGATGGGTGATAATTCTTCCGATTGTTATTTTAACAAGCGGTATGCCAAGCGGTAATCCTCTCGATGGAATCTTTTTGATATGGGGAGACCAAATCAGATATATCGGCGTTGGAGCAATGCTAGTAGGCGGCCTTTGGGCTATATGGCAGATTAAGAATAATTTAGTAGATAGTGTAAAAGAAGCAATAATTGGAATACGCGGTGGAGAAGTAAAAACAAAGAAAAGGACAGATCAAGACATAAGTTATAAACTTGTTTTTTCTTCAATAGTTCTTATTACAATTCCAGTTTTTCTATTATATATGTGGCTTTCAAATCTTTTTGGAATATCATTACTTATGGCACTAATTACAATTGCTTTTGCATTTTTAGCAAGTGCTCTAGCTGGATACCTAACAGGCTTGGTTGGTTCATCAAACTGTCCGATATCAGGTGTTACAGTTGTAGTTCTTTTAATTGTAAGTTTAATAATGCTATTTTTAGGTCAAACAACTTTTGAAGCAATGGCTATAGTAATTATGATATCTGCTGTGATATGTATAGGTGGATCGATATCAGGTGATCTACTTCAATCTATGGCCTGTGGTCAGATGCTAGGGGCAACTCCAAAGAAACTTCAGATATCAATGACCCTAGGAGTTCTAGCTACTTCAGGAGTAATAGGGCTAGTGATAGCTGTTTTAGATCAAGCCTTTGAAATAGGCAGTAGAGCTCTTCCTGCGCCTCAAGCCTTTCTGATGGCAGGTGTTGTAGAAGGAGTTCTAGGCGGCGGGATGCTATGGCCTTATGTGATTGTTGGAATGGTACTTGCCGTAGTACTAATTATGATTGGTCTACCGGTTTTACCTGTAGCCATTGGAATTTATTTACCATTTACTTTAAGCGTTCCAATATTTGCTGGTGGTGTTGTAAGACGCATAACTGATATTGCAATAAAAAGAAAATATGGCTGTGAAGATGAAGAAGAATTATCTGATTGGGAATTAGCTGTAAAACAGACTGATGTTAAACCCAAAGAAAAAGTAATTCGAACAGGTCTACTTTTTACTGCAGGCCTAGTTGCTGGAGAAGCTCTCACTGGAGTTTTAGTTGCAATATTATTTGTACTTGGATTAAACCTTACTATTTTTGCAGGTGAAGCACCAATGCTACCTGGTTTAATAGTTTGGATTTATATAGCTATAATCCTAGCGTATATTCCTCTACGGGAGATGTATAAAAAATAGAATTTTTTACCTATTTAATATAATGTTATTTAGGTAATTATTTATTCTTCCTAAAAAACCAAATAAAACCAAATTTTTCAAAACTGTTTTACTTTTTGGTGTGACATAGGTAAAAGGTTCTGACCATTCACTTTCATATCCTTGAGAATCTATTGCTTTTACTCTTATAAATGAACTAGCTTCTTCTTTCCAGGTATGGGTTGCAGTACAGGTATCTCCATTAGGATATGGTCCAATTTTTTCATAATATGAATTATCTCCCCAGTCCCATAGATAATAGATGTCTTCACCTTGAGGATCATGAGAGTTTGTTGTGAAATCGTATTCTTTATCTATTTTTAGTTCATTTTTTCCGCTGGGTTTACTTGGTTCTTCTGGAGCGACTTTTGTCTCTCCGTAATTTACTTGAAGCTGGGATCTACCTCCAAAAAGTACTATGCCAGATGCATATTCATCCTGTGAAAAATCTTTTAATATTACATCAATTCCTAAGGTAAATCTATCATATTCTAGATTCCTTTGTAGATCTGATACTGCAGATTTACTTAGTTCAAGAAATTGATCTTCAGAAGGATAAAAACCATCTCCTGCTTCTAAATAATCAGGTGTTTCTCCGTAAAATTCGCCGCCGATTGCATCATTGCGCAATTCATCATTATAGTCAATCGTATCAAATTCTAATGGTAATTTATTATCATCATAAAAATTTGATAAATCATTTTTTAAGTCAATATCTCTAAAATCAAGTTTGATTTTGTTTTCATCCCAGGTGTTAATCCTATATGGGTCTTCAGTTAAGGATGATACATATATTCTTATTTTTGCGTTATAGATGTATTTATCATCAGGTATAGATGATATATCCCATTGTAATAAACCTAGATTATGGCTGTAAAAAAGATCGTCCAGAAGGGATTTTCCGACACATACCCATTTATCTGTTCCTTCAATATCTTTTTTGTGCATATATATCTTACATGCATCGTTACCTGGCCAGTCAGCATTATATCTACTAACTGATCCGTAATATGTAGGTGATTCCTCGTAAGTATTATCTGTAATATTTACTTCAGTTGATCTATTTTTTTGGTTTTTTATTTCATATCCAAGGGCATTTACAGAAGACGTAAGTAAGAGCAATGTTACAAAAATTAAAATTTTTATATTTCTTTTCATATTTAAAACCTCCTTATTATACAATTACAATAATTAAATTAGTAATATTTATTTTGTTGATAAATGTTTTCTTAATGGGGTAACAATTTTGCTCAACGGATTCTGTTACAATAAGCGCCGGTCATTGAGTTGGTCAATAATTTTTGTTGTAATATTATTATATGAATTTTTATTAGAAAGCTTTTTATATATTACTTAAATATAAAATTACTAAAATAACATGGATTATAAAAATGAATAAAAAGCTGATAGTATTTGGTTTGATTATGATTTTTTTGACAACAAACCTTAGTTCTTCAATTGCATCAAACATCAAAAATCATAAATTATCTAATAATGAAATAATTCTAAATAACTATACTATGGACGATACTTGGGGATTATTAATAGGGTCTGTGTCACAAAGACAAAATAATCTTAAGGTATGTCAAATTATGAAAGAGAAATTATGTGAGGGGGGATGGCAGGAAAATCATATTAGAGCAATTTCTCATGATAAGGACTGTGTAATGAATGGTTTTGATTGGGTTCAATCAAATTCAGATTCAGACGATATAATTTTGATTTATCTCGATGGTCATGGCCAAGTTGATGACAAAGGAGGATTCTTTTGGTTAAATTCAACTGCAACAAATACTAACAAACTATATTATACGACCCTAAACGAAAAATTAAATAATATGACCTACAAAGCTGTTTTATTAGTGATTAAAGCCTGCTATAGTGGTAGTGCAATTCCAGTTATTCAAAAGGAAAATAGAGTAATATTTACATCAACGAAAGCAAATTTAGCATGCACAAAGGCTTTTGGTTCAGAACTCATTGATGGTTTAACAGTCGCTTCAGATATATTGGGAGATAAAAACGGGGTAGTAACTGATGAAGAGTTAAAAGAATATATTTATTTTGAAGGTCAAAATAGATGGAGTGATGGATATGATCATCCTCAATTCCAAGATAACTATACGGGAGATATCGTAATTACAAATGTGGATACTAAATGGGATCAATATCAAATTGCAGATAATTCAGAAGGTTCTGATTTCGAAATCTCAGGAGGGATACAGGTTCGCCAATCTTTTGTTCCTACTAAAAAAACAATTACTAAAATAATGACTAAAACAGGATTAGGATATGTAAAAGGAGCTAAAATAAACGTTAAAATTTATGATTCAAATTGCGTTTGTATAGCTGATAAAACTGTAATTGATAATAATCCTTGTTATTACAGATTATGGCATAATTTTGTTTTGCCTGATATGACTGTTATTCCTGGTGAAAAATATTACATTTTATATAGCATTGAAAGTGATGGACACTTTGTTTGGTGGGGTAATCGAGAAAATGATCTTTATAGTGATGGAGAGGCAAGCTTCTCCTATGACAATGGCAAAACATGGGAATCAAAATCTTTTTTTGATTTTACATTTATAACATTCGGTTCGGATCAAACTGAAAACCATGGTCCTTATTTCCCTGGAAATATAGATGGAGAAAGCTCAGGAAAAATTAATGTAGAATATGAATATTCGTTTTCGGCTATAGATCCTGATGGGGATGATTTAATTTATTATATAGACTGGGGTGATGATAGTGATATCGAAGAGGCTGGCCCACATTATTCAGGTTATAAATTATCAGTTAATCATACTTGGAAAGAAAAAGGAACATACACTTTAAAAATAAAAGCCAAAGATAGCCATGGTTTAGAGAGTAACTGGAAAACACTGGAATTAAATATGGCAAAAATTAAAAATAAACCATACTTCCACAACTTAATCTTTAGATTTTTTAAAAATTATACAAATTTTCTTTCTATGTTACAATCTTTATTAAAATCATAATTTACCAACACCAATGTAACAACGCTTATGTACCAACTCTTAATGTAACAGAAACCGAGCGCTGGATAATAAATGTAAAATAAGTTTTTTATATTATTAGTTTATAAAAATAATAATGATGAAAAAAATATTGATATTTGCAATAATGCTATTTGTGGTATTGACAAATATATCAGATTGCATTGTTGGAAAAGATACTTTCAAATCTGATGAAATAAGTAAAAAGGAACTTATAAGAAATTATTTTCAACCAAAAGATGTTTTAAACAGCTATTTTCCTGATATGAAACTAAAAAAGGGTGATTTAATTTTTTGTGATATTAAGCCCTTTTTCGCAAAATTTATGTCTGGATTTAATGTGCCTGGACAATCGAATGATCATGTAGCAATGTATATTGGCCAAAGAAAAGTTATTCACTCGGCTCCATTTGGTGGCGTTAGAATAACACCGCTGTGGTTTTTTAACTTATGGGCAACAAATATCACATATGGCAGAGTTATAAATTCTTCTTCAAAGATTAGATCTGAGGCTATTAAATTTGCAAAATCTCAATCACTTAAGAGATATCAGTATGATTATCGTTGGCCTGCAAATAGCAATCCTTTAGATAAAACAGATCAATATTCAAAATATTGGAGTTGCGCAGAACTTATTTGGGCAGCATATTTTAACAGTGGTATAGATATTACAAATCAATGTTATACTCGCGCTTCGGGTTATCACTTAGTTACAACCCATTATCTATTATCAGCAGATGATATACTTTTATCAAATAATATTCCACCATTTGCAGATATGAGCGTTCTTTTAAATAAGTATGAAGATTCTAAAATTGTTGATTTTTCAGCATGGCTTTCATTTGATGCAGATGCTAAAATCAAGTCTGAATATGATGTGGGATTGATTTATAGATGGGATTTCAAAAATAATGGTACTTGGACTGAATGGAATAAATCATGTAACGCAAGTTTTACTTATGAAAAACTAGGCGAGTATGATGTAAAACTACAGGTGAAAGATGGAAATTGTGCAATCCACGAAAAAATACAATCTTTCATGATCTATAATAATAGTGTTCCGACCTACGAAAAACCTATTATTGGTCCGATGAACTGTAAAGTGGAAGAAAAATGTAATTATCAAATAAATGTTTCAGATTCAGATGGGGATAATATTGAAGTTTTAGTATATTTTAACGACGGTGAAGATGCTCAAATTTTCTACCCAGTTAAATCAGGAAGTATAATAACTGTGAGACATAGATGGCAATTTGCTGGAGAATTAAAATTATGGATTCGTTTAAGTGATAAATATAGTTATAGCGAGTGGTATAGTTGTACTATCAATGTATCAAATGACTAGTTATTATATTCATATACTCTTCGATAACAACTTGATTGAAATAATCCAAGGTACAATAAGAGATAGGAACAAAACTCAACGTGGCCTTAAAGATGAGTATTCTCCATTTGTGAAAGGACATCAACTATATTATAATTATATTAAATCTCACGAAAGTCTCTATGGAGAAACCCCTGCAAAATATGCTGGTATTGATTTAGAATTAGGCATTAACAAATGGGAGAATTTGTTAATTCAATCTATTAGTAATCAAAAAAGTAAGATAACAAGATAGTAATAAAAAATAAATAAAATTATACTTACGATCGTTCCAATTAAAATTAATTTTAATCCTAATTTTTTATTATTTTTCTTTTTATAACAGTAAATAAAACCGATAATTCCACCTATAAATCCCCCCAATATTGAAAGAAGATAAATATTATTCATTATTTTTTTATTGATTAAAAACAGAATTGCTACAAGAATGGCAATAATGAAAATAATACCTATTGGGAAAAAGAATAATGCTCCTAACATTAAAACTTCAAAAAGAACAATAGGTGCTAAGAAAAAACAATAAATAAATCCTGTAATGTATGCCATAGGATTATCCTTTGTTCTAATATAAGAATGGGAGTCTAAATACCAATTATCATCTATTTTAGTAATTTCATGTCCATATCCACCGTTTGGTTTGTATTGATAAAAATCATTCCAATCCTTTAATAGGGTATTTTCATTTAGATAACTTAAGATAGATGAGATGTCTTCTTCACACACATTATATATGAATTCAATTTGTTCTTCAGATACATTATAGGAAAAAGGACCATTTGTGTATTGATTTACTGAATAAACATAAATTAAATCATCTTTTGCCAATATTCCAAAAACATCATCCACATAATACCAATAACCATAGTTATCTTTCTCAACTTTCGGTGAACAACTATCTTCTTCACAAAGATTATTCTCTAAGTAGCTAATATTAACTTTACAATGAATTTTTGTATAAGGGCCTTCAATTGAAGTTGCTGATACATTTTCGTTTGTTACAATTAAAAAAGATAATAAAAATACAAATAAAACTGCTAAACAAATTATTATTTTCCCATCATTCCTCATGAATTTTATAATACGATCTAATGTTTATAAAATAATCGTCATAGTATTTTGCCAACACTTTTGTAACAACCCAATTGTAACACCGCTCAATGTAACAGTAGGAATAAAACCAATATTTGAACACCGTTAGAATGAACAGTACGGTTCTGGTGTATTAAGAGTTGGTGCATTAGCGTTGGTGTAAAAGGGTTGGTAAAACACTATCGTCCCAATTTTATTGATTAAAAAAGACATCAAATAAACAATTTAGAAATGGAAAATTCATTAATATGTCTTCTAATTTTATTCCAATTTTACTCCTTGAAATATCTACTCTTAAAGTATCTGACCAATCTGTAAATCTATCAGTATATTCATCCTTGGCTTGTACCTTAACATAATAAGTGCCTTTTTCACTCCAATTGTGGGAGGCACAAACAGCCTCACCAGACTCATATGGCCCCAGCCAATCAGTTACAGTATCATCGCCCCAATAAAATTTGTAATAAATTTGATCTTCTTCAAAATCTTTAGTAGATGTACAATAGCTATAATCAATATTTTTCTTACCAAAAGTATTACCTGCAACTCTGAAAGGAGTATATGGAACATGATTTATATTTTCTTCTTTAGAATATATTATAAAAAGAGCATCGCTTTCTTCATCAATGTCCCATGTTTTACCATTATCATATGATCTATAGCAACAACCGAGATCATAACTATTTTGAAAAGTAGCTCTCCACTTATAACAGCTCCATGGTTCTATCCATGGAGCAGTACTATTACATACAATATAATATTTTTCACCGGGATTAACCTGAATGTCAGGAAAATCAAAGGTTAGATACTTTTCTGTTCTATTTTTTAAATCAACAGGGGTTAATGTTTTTGATGTTAAATTATCTCCTTTTAATTCTTTGCGTATTGTTATAGTAATTGGATAAGGTTTAATAAGGTTAACATTTTCAATTAATAATTGCACTTTGGTTAAATTTCTATTATTTGGTATAAATGATTGTGCAGCTTGATATTCATCATTTCTTCCTACCAAACAAACATAATTACTAACGGAAGCATACCTTGGCATTTGATCTATACATTCTTCAGTCCAATTATGAAATGTAAGGCTTAGCTGACCTTCATAATTATCCTGAATCCTAGGTTTTATAATATAATCAGGATTGCTAATTTTTTCGGCGATGCAATATTCATATAATTCTTCTACTGATACAAATCCATTTTTGTTCCCAAATTCCTCGTGTATATCAGCAAATCCTTTTAGCCCCATCTCTATGGTAAGAGGATTGAAACCTCCTTTTTCATCTTCATCACAAGATGTTAAAATAACTCTTTTGTTTTTTTGTAAAAATTTAATTGCACTGCCACTATGACAAGCACTAATAATCACTGCCATCCCCGCACAATTTATTTTACTTAGTTTTTTATCAAGGACTTGATACCATAATCTCCCGCCGTGTAATGCAAAACTTCCATATAATCCATGATCTCTTAAGAAAATTAAAACAGTATCAACTGATCTAACATTTTTCTCTAACCAAGATAATGCATGAAAAACATTATTTTTAGTAACATTACCTTTTAACAGTTTTATATGATTTTCTTTCCATCCGCCATCTAATAAAATGTTTTTTATTTTATTAACATTTTTTATAGCCTTTTCACCAACAGAATCATCTTGAGGATTACTTCCTACTAAAACTCCCCAAAATTCAGGAGTATCGTTTTTGTCACACAAAGTATAAATTTCAGAATCATAATCTTCATTTTTAATTTGTTCAGCAGTTGAAAAATAAGAAAAACTGATCATAATTACGATTAGGAAAGCAAAGATATTTTTTATTTTCATATTAGTTAATTATATCCTTCTATTTAATATATAAAATTTGTTATACAATACTGTTCTATTTGTTTAAAACGAGTATTTTCTCCTTATAAATCTTCTGTTGAGGTTGTTAAAACTACTTATTTTTATCAGATAGAATACAATTTTATAAAAAACTTTATATATTATTAAAACAAAAATAATATTATAAAAATTTATTGGCGGGTCTATAATGAAAAAGACTGTAATTACTAATGTTATTGTTGGTATATTATTATTCTCAATTATTGGGATAAATCCATCTCTTGGTGTTTCATGTAGTGAGACTAAACTTTATGTAAGTGAATCTGGGGATTATTTTGATATTCAAGATGCAATAGATAACGCAAATGAAGGAGATATTATAATAGTAAAAGATGGTGTTTATCCTGGAAGAATCGATTTTCTTGGAAAAGCTATTAGAGTAATGAGTGAAAACGGATCATCTAATTGTATCATTGATGGTAACGACATCAAATTTGGCGTTAAATTCAATAATAATGAAAGTTCAAGTTCAGTTCTCCAAGGTTTTACTATCAGAAATTGTAAAGCTGAGAATTCCCATGGCGGCGGGATATACTGTGGTGTGAACACTAGTCCTATGATTATTAACTGTATTATAACAGGTAATTCTGCTGAGGGAAAATACGGGGCATCTGAAGGTAGTGGTGGTGGTATATTTTGTGATCGTTTTTCATCTCCGACATTTATTTCATGTAAAATAACTAATAACTGGGCAATAGGCGACATTAGTCACTACGCCTATGGAGGGGGGATTTGTGGTTATTATTCATCTCCAAAATTATTTGGCTGTTTAATTTCTAATAACTATGCAACTTATAAAGGCGGTTCTGGTGGTCAGGCTAATGGTGGAGGACTTTATTTTGCATATGGTTTATCATACCCTGTTTTAAAAAGTTGTATCATAGTTAATAATATTGCAGACACATCTGGTGGAGGAATAGCTGTAAAATATGGGGTAAATGTTACAATTAACGGATGCACTTTCTCAAGAAATCAAGCTCATGCTTTTCCAAGTTCTTGTGTTTCCAAGCTTGGTGGTGCAATCTCGTGTTCTGATAGTGAAATAACAGTGAGAAATACTATTTTATGGGATGATTTTCCAAATGAGATCTTTATAAAAAATGAATATGATTTAACAAAAATGGATATTAATTTTTCTGATATTAAAAATGGACAAGAAGGGATATATATACAAGATACAGGAAACATAGAAGAAAATTCAGAAATATTAAACTATGGTTCTATGAATATAAATTCAAACCCTGATTTTAAAAATCCTGAATATGATGATTTCCATATTAAAATAACCTCATCCTGTGTTGATTCAGGAGGATCATCATTAGATTTAGATAATTGGGAGTATGATTTTGATAGAGAGTCACGTATATATGATATACCTGAGATAACAATTCCGGAAAAAGGACCTGTTGATATAGGTGCTGATGAAATAAATCCAGGGAAATCAAAGTTAATTGAAGTAGAATTAACAAGTAACCTTGGTAAATTATGTATGATTATTAGTAATAATGGAGACGATGAAATAAAAAATGTAAATTGGAGAATATTTGTAACTGGAGGAATATTTAATAAAATGGATGTAACAGAAATTGGAGATATAGATACTATCCAACCACATACTGAAGAAATAGTCTATATAAAAAGATCTGCCATGAGTGGAATAGGAAGAATTGAAGCAACTGCTATTGTAAGTTCACAAGATTCAAATTCTTTAGATACAGATAAAGCGAATGGGTTTATCGTCCCATTTTTTGTTAAGATTATTTCATGAGATAAAGAAAACACTAGTTTTTATCTGAATCTCCATATCTTTTTCAATTTCACCAACCCTTTTACACCAACACAAAAACACCAACCCTATTTACACCAGAACCCCTGACTGGCTTTGCACCTAAAGTCGTGTTTGCACCTAAAAGAATTTTTTTGCACCTAAAATACAAATTCAAGTGAAGTTAGTCATTGACTGGTTTTAATTTCAGGTATAATTGATCTCCTTCCTTATCTATTTCCCAGCGTAGAATGTCTCCTTTCTTAAGACCTAGTTGACTAATCGCAAATGCTGGAACTGTTGTTCGTAGTGATGTTCCTGTAGATGTTGCAGCATGAAGTATTGTTTCATCTGCACGAGGATTTTTTGACATAGTTTGGGTAAATACATTTTGTTATATATAATGTTTTTTACCTATAAAATTACCTTCTTTTTTACCGTTAATTTTATATATTAATACTACATATAGGTAATTAAATAGGTAATTAAATGTTAAATTCTGAAGAACATAGACTCCAAAAAGCACTTGCCATTCTATCACAAAAAGATGCAATACAAAAAATAGATGATGGAATATACACAGTTATATCACAGTCTGGAGTAGGACTGTACAAACTTGAAGGTCATGGACGTATATGGTCTTGTAATTGCCCAGATTTTATAAAAAATGGCAACATGAGACCATGCAAACACATCCTTGCTCTAAGACTTCATCTTGATATCGATTTCAAAGTTGAAAAAGGAGAAGAAAAACAACTAATCCCTATTTCTTATTCACAAAATTGGACAGAATATAACAAAGCACAGTGTAATGAAATTGAACTTTTTGATAAATTCCTTTATGAATTGGTTGGTAATATATCTGAGTCTTTACAAAGAAGAGGGCGCCCAAGACTATCATTAAGAGATCAAATTTATTGCTCTATTATGAAAGTGTATAGTCAACTTTCAAGTCGTAGGGCTAAATGTCTATATAATCAAGCAGAAGAAGACCAATATATTAGTCATGCACCTCATTTTAATGCTGTTTCTAAAACATTAAACAAAGCGGAAATTACACCACTTTTATATGACTTAGTTCGTTATTCAGCAAAACCACTTGCAAGTATTGAAACAGATTTTGCAATAGACAGCAGTGGCTTTCGATGTTCAACCTTTAATGATTATTGCAGTTATACTCATGGTACAAGTAGAACTCATAATTGGTTAAAAGTTCATATTAGCACAGGCGTAAAAACAAATATTATTGCTGATGTTGTAGTTACTGGAGAACATTCTGCTGATAGTCCACAGTTTAAAAAACTTGTTCAAAGAACAGCAGAACAATTTACAGTTAAAAATGTGATGGCTGATGCAGCATATTCATCAAGACTCAACCATGAAATAGTAGATAGGCTTGGAGGCAGGGCTTATATTGCATTTAAATCAAATGCAACTGGTACGGCTGAAGGATCAAAAATATGGCGACATGCTTTTCTATATTTTCAAATTAAAAGAGAAGAGTTTTTAGAGCATTATCATAAAAGGAGTAATGCCGAAACCACGTTTTCAGCTATTAAAAATAAATTCGGTGAGACAATTAAATCTAAGACTAAAACAGCACAGATAAATGAGATGCTCTGTAAGATTATTGCATATAATGTCACTGTTTTGATACATTCAATGTATGAATTGGGAATAAATCTTGATTTTTGTATCTGATAAGCAAAGGATTGTAAAGTAAAACTTATATACTATTAAAATAAACATTAATTTATAAAAATTAACCATGGTGTTTGATAATGAATAAAAAAATATTGATATTCGCAATAACACTACTATTTGTACTACCAGGCATATCTATTAATTCAGTTGGATTAAGTGATAATCGATCTGTTTTAAACTCTAATTATTTAGATAACTACTTGATAGAAGATGTCCCATATGCTCCACAAAAAGAATTTGGCTGTGCATTTGCATGTATAGAAATGATTTTTGAATATTATAGTAAAAATAGTTCGATGATAAAGAATTTATTTTACAGTGGAGGAGGATATGGTTTTGCTTATAAAAGAGAACCAAAAAGTATTATATCGCCCCCATTTGCTCGCCCACCATATTTTTTCAAAATTCTTAGAAGTACAACTTTAAATCAGGGATCTGATGATTTTAAATTTATGAGTAGTCTATATGGTCTTGAATCAAAAAATATTTTTCCTGACTTTGTTTATAATCATTTTAAACATTGGAATAATTACTGGAAAAATGTTAAAGGTATATTAAAAGAAGACAAACCTATTCTAACCTCTATTGATCCTTGTGCATGGCCAATTTATCTAGATCTATTCAATCTAACTAGACCTCTTCCTGGTAGAGGAGGTCATGCTATTGTTCTTGTAGGTTTTAATGAAAAAAATAGAACAGTTTGTGTTAATGATCCTTACCCCGGATCAATGAATCTTTCTGAAAAAGGTAAATATCGTTGGGTAGATCTTTTTGATTTTAAAAGAGCAATGGTAAGATCTTTTTGGGAACTTAGAGAAAATAGTTATGAATATTTTTATATCGAAAATGTTTCTGAAACTCCAGATTTTGACGTTGCATTTAAGTTAGCTCATAATAGAAACATAGAGCGTTTGAAAGGTAATATATCTGCCTATGATAGTTCTTTTATAAGTCCTCAGTTTAATGAATTTGGAGTTAATGCACTTAAATCTCTAAGAGATGATTACAATTCTTTAAAATTCTATATGCTTATTCCTTTGCTAAAAATATCTGCAAAGATTTCAGGTATGATAGACCCTGATAATGAAATGCCGTTTGAATATAATGCTGGATCTTTAAAATTAGAAGGGTTTGCACAAAAATATATTTCAGAACTTTTAATTCAGATAAAAGGTGATTTGGAAGATGAGAATCTTAGAAACATTTGTGAATATGAATCAACGCTTTTTAAAAACATTTCAAAGAATTTTTTTGAATTAAGTAACCTGACATATGATTTGCAAAACATAGTTTCAAATAATTCAATTTTTAAAGTTTTTACTTTATCCAAAGAGAAACTAGAGGAAATTGTTTATGTTTTAAATGAAATAATTACAATTGAAGAGCAGATAATAAAAGGCCCTGAAATCTGATGAATTTTCATAATATTTTTTTGAACCTAAAATCAACATTGTGCACTTAAAGTTCTGTCTAATATTGCCTTTTAAGTGCAAAGCCCCCCTGACTCATTAGTCAAACCCTGCTCTCCATCATATGCCTATAGTAATACTTAAATATAAGTTCGATATACACACTTAAAAGTATATCGCAAA
>CAYYOO010000017.1:0-27096 GCA_964473335.1 uncultured Thermoplasmatales archaeon | reverse complement strand
TCTTTTAATAATCCCAAAAGATATTTTCACTACCACACTTTGGACATTTTGCAGCAGTTAAAAACTCTTGGTCTCCACTAAAACCACCATGATGCCCCACATTGAATTTCTCTTTCATAATTCTTTGTGTTTCTTTTTCAATAAGTCTGTTTTCTGGACCAATGTTTATTGAAAACCATCGTGCTTTAATTCCTGTTTGATTTTGACATTTCATACATTCAAAAGGACCAAAACCTTTCAACTCTTCTGGAAGATTCTTTATATCATCCCCGGCCATTTCTTTTATTATTATCGCAGGGATAAGTTGCTGATTTTCAAGTTCAATGTCGTTTTCACAAAGCCAGTTGATAGTCTCATTTTTAATAGTGTTTTGTTTAAATTTAAACCATTTTTCTCTCAGCTTTGGATAGTCATAAAGTAAATCCTTGAAATTTCTAAATGGTTTTCTTCTTTCCAAAGCATTATGAAATTTTTCAGCAATATCAAAATCACTTATCGTATACACAAACATTTCCATAATTAAAAATTCATCTTGTGAGAGTCTTGGTGGAATACAAAGATATCGAGTATCATCTAAACATGATTCAATTTTTTCTTTAACATCCTCTGGTTCACCAAGGCCATCATTATAATAAAGTATTTCATTATTTTTTATATCAATATGGTAAACATGATCTACACTTGAATCCTCATACACATCAACTAAATCCTCAAAATCAATATTTAATTTCATCTTTTTTACCCCTATATTTCAATAAATCATTTTTTTAATTCTTTTATTTCCACATTTAAAACTCCTCTTACATTACTTATATAAATCCCTTTTTTCTTAAGGTTAGATTTAAGATGAGAGGAGGTTCTGAACATTTTTTCATTCTCCTTAATTAATTTGATAAGATAATCTCGTCCAAATTTTTTCCTGAGATAACCTAACATGTCTACAGTTTCAGACCAATGCCTATATCCTAAAATATCTTCTTTGCTAATGAGAAGGATCCTTGTTTCTTTTTCATCTAACTGAAAGAGTCTTTCTAATAATATTTTATTTTGTGAAAACTTCTTGTTAAAATCGAGTAATTGTTTGATAAAATCGTAGTCATCAATTTGTCTAACTAGATATCTTATTTGTTTTTTATCATAATTTTTTAGAAATTCTTTTTTAAGAAAACGTTCTACGATATTTCTATCTCTGAGTTTGTGTTTTATAAATACATCAACAATATCTGAAAGTTTTCGTTCTAAAAGATAATACTCCTCTGATATGAGTCTATCAAACTCTGATAAATGGTTGATTATTTCTTTGCAATCTTCCTTATAAACTGCTACAATAAATAAAAGACGTTTATCTTTTAGATGATCAGCAATTTTTTCTGCAAGAACAATATTATGTAATGGTAAAGAATAAATTTTATGTTTATTGTCCTTTGTAATTGATTCTTTAATTTTATCAATATCTGGATCTTCAAGGTTTAATAGAAAAGAGAGATAACGGTCTTTTGAAAAATCAGATTCAATGATGTCTTTATACTGAGAGAGTTTCTCAGCGTTTTCTATAATCTTATCATTTAAATATCCTATTTTTAAAACTTGTTTCATTTCTTTTTCATTTGTAATTTTTTTTATGAGTTCTTCTTCTAATATAGAGGATGTTTCATATAAGGGATTATCTTCATAACCCGCCCTGTAATCGTTATAAAGAATGTCATATACCTCTTCCTCATTTTTATAAAGAAACTGTAAGAGTTTTACTAATTGTTCAAATGTAAAATATGGTGCCAGTTTTTTTGCCTTGTTCATTTTTGAATATGAAAAATCATCAGTGAAATCTCTTATAAAAGATTCAAAGTTTGTAGCTGTTTTCAAATTATAATTAAGAGCTATATCTGGATTATACTGTACATTATGTTTTATAATTTTAATGAGATCATTTTTACTTAATGTTTTAAGATGCTCAAGAAACTCATCTGCATTGACAAAATTACCTTGTTTATAAACCAGATATGTTGCTACAGCATGTTTACAGTTAAAGTGATATGGACAGGAACAATCTCCTTCTAGGTCATTTAGATTCACTTTTGTTTTATAAGTATAGGTTCCCTCTACTTCTGAATATAGATTATCACCGATTTTAATACAATAATTTACATTATGTGTATATCCCTCCCCCCGATCAATAATGCGATCGGGATAAACATCTTTCAATTTCATGTATCTCCAACATCAATGATTTTAGATAATTTTTTTCTTATTTACTTTCTCATACTTCAGACGATTTCATATTTTTATTGTTCAATGATTTCCCAATGACCGCCTTTTGCAGGACCTACCCTTTTCAACAAACCTTTTTCTTTTAGTTTTGCCATATGTTTTTCAACAGCTCTTGAGCTTATCCCTATAACTTCAGATATTTCCTTTGCACTAATTTTAGGGTTTTTACGAATTAATAAAAGTATTTTCTCCGAACTTTTCTCCGAACCTTTCTCCGAACTTTTCTCCCAAACCTCTTTCATTTTCTCTTCTTTAGAAGATTCAAAGGTTACATGGAAATGATGCTCTGTAGGTTTGATTTCCACTTTGTTATTATTCTTCTTGCATTCTTCTTGTATTCTTTTTATTCCTGTGCCAACTTTTTCCATAAAATATGTACGAGACAGAAGATCTGCAAGAAGCGTGTTTCGAGGTTTACTTACCGTTCCAAATTCCTCTTTTTTAAGATATGGAACAAGACCACCGGGATTGTTAATATAAACAAAATCCTTCATTTTCTCAACAGCAACTTCTCCACCATCAAAATAATCACGGTGAATTACTGCATTTACAACCGCTTCACGATATGCATCTTTAGGAAACTGTGGAAATTCTTTACGATATAAACCATCAATCTCAAATCTGACAGGAACTTGCTCTTCAAGATAATTCACAGCAAACTCGATATTACCAATTATGCCTCTATCAACTTCTTTTTTATCAAGGATATGAACACGATCATTACCTTTAAAAAGAACACATCGAATACGAGAGGTCATAATATACTTGAATGGTTTTTTTGCAAAAAACAAAACACCTGCATTTGTCATTCCTTTATCAGTTAAAACATGTAGACTACGAAGAATATCATCTCTTCCAAGAGTCCTAGATATATGTGCAAGTTTTAGGTAATATTCAAATTTTTCATCGTCAAAATCTGAAAAATCAAAGTTTTCACATATTTGCTCATCAAAACGAATCTTATTTTCATATATGCAGAATTGAATGATTTCATTGCGTGATAATTTTTGAGAGTTAGACCCAAGCCTAAGATAAAACCCACTTGAACATTGATAGGGTTTATCTTTTCCCTCTTCAACTTTTATAATCAATATATTTTCATATTCTTCTAAATTTACAAAGATTTTTGGATCGCAATTTTTTCCAATATCAATAATCTTGGAATTTAGATCATTGGTGATTTTTATTCCTTTTACAATATTTTCATCAGTAATTCCAAGAAAAATTTTCCCACCCGAAGCATTAGCAAAAGCCACTATGTCTTTAACTACATTTTTACTGAAATTTTTTTTAAATTCAAGGAATTGGCCTTCACCTTCTTCTAAAATTTGTTTTAAATCATCTTGATTCATGTTACTAATAACCTTCTTTTTTAAATCTACAGATTACATCTAATACAGATATGCAAATACATCTTATAAAACTCATCATTTTTGAATGGTTAAATGGTGCCAAAATCTTTTCGTTATACAATATAACGAAACATTTTCTATAATTTAACAGAAAAGCAGATTGAATTAACTTGTTCTACCTAGCTGAGCTACAAGCCCGTAAAAAAAGAACAAAATTAAAAGATTATTTTTTATCTTCTATCAACGATATGTACTTTGCATCTATTCCATCTGAAACATATACATCTTTTCCAGCATGATATATTTCAACACCATCTTTTTTTGCTTTTTTACCATCGATTTTTAGTATCAAGGGTTCGTCTGTTCTTACCTTTCCTGCTTCCTTTGCCTTTTCAATGGTTCCTGAAAGATGTACTTTTTTTCTGTCAACTGGGTTTAGTCCCCCTTCAAGTATCATATCAGCTTCTTCTTCAGTCACGGGATAATAAAATTCATCAATTTCAGCCTCAGGTAGATCAGATAGATCAATATCAATTGTATGGCCATATGTAGCTCTAATCATCCCTCCATCTATTTGATAGCGTTCTCTGGGATCGGTTTCAGCAAGAGCCTTGATATGTTTTTTTCTAAGCCATCTAAAACCAGATCTACTTGTACCTATCGCGCTTATCAACTCTTCGATTTCTACCCATCCATGTCCATCCATCATTATACCTACCTTCTCTGGAAAATGCCTAAGAGCACCAGCCATAATTCTACTAAGAGAAGTAAGCTCTCTATCATTCATTAAAAATTTACCTTCTTTTTCACATATCGGACAGGTCTTTGCTCTGAAATATCCATGTTCATTGCATTCTGATAACATTTCAACCAAAAAACCATAATAAAGGTTTTAAGTATAAATCTTTTTAATGAGATTTGAAAGAAAAATATGAGAAAAAAATTTGTTTCTTTTATTTTTTTGATTAGTTTTACCATACATATTTTTGTACTAATTCTACATTACAGATTGCAAGGTGAACTCTTGAAAACAGAAGAATTAAAAAAACTAGCTGGTGAAAAAGCAGCAGAGCAAGTCAAAAATGATATGATAGTTGGCTTAGGAACAGGTTCAACAGTCGAATACACTTTAAGAAAACTTGGAGAAAGAATTAAAAACGAGAATTTAAAAATCAAAGGAATTCCAACATCAATTCATACAAAAAGAATAGCTAAAGAAGAAAATATACCTTTAACAACTCTTGAAGAAAATCCAGAGATTGATATAACAATTGATGGTGCTGATGAGGTTGACTCATATCTAAATCTGATTAAAGGCGGTGGAGGTGCTCTAACTA
Source organism: uncultured Thermoplasmatales archaeon (assembly GCA_964473335.1). Taxonomy (GTDB): domain Archaea; phylum Thermoplasmatota; class E2; order DHVEG-1; family DHVEG-1; genus CAYZTD01. The sequence goes on along the minus strand of CAYYOO010000017.1, from coordinate 22,139 downwards.
GAGAGAAAATTATTGCTTATCATTCAAAAAAAGAAGTTATTGTAGTTGATGATTCAAAGGTAGTTAAAGCCCTAGGGATAGATTTTGATCTACCTATAGAGGTTGTAAAGTTTGCCTGGCCTTCTACAAAAAAGGCTCTTGAAAAATTTGGTTGTGACATAAAGTTTAGAGAGATTATGGAGAATGAACCCTTCATAACTGATAATGGTAACTATATTCTTGATTGTGAGTTTGAAAGAATTGAAGATCCTGAAGAACTTGAAAAAGATATCAACAACATCCCAGGTGTTGTTGAAAATGGATTATTTGTAAATCTAGTTGATGAGGTAATTGTTGGGGGAAAACAAGGTATTGTTACTCTTGATAAAGAAGAAACTGTTGTTTGAATATGGCAAATAAAGTAATTAAAGGTATAAACAGTACTAAAGAAAAAATTAGATCTATTGATTTTGATGCCCATTGGTATAGACGTGTCTTTCACACCTTTGGAGCAGCTTTTATTTTTTATTATATGCTTCCAGATATTGGCTGGATAAATCTTTTTAAATTCTGGGTTCCGCCCTTGTTAGTATTACTTGCAGTTTCATTAGAAATATTAAGATTGAAAGGAGTTCTTAGCAGTAAACATTTCTTTGGTTTGAGACTTTATGAGAAAAACAGAGTGGGAAGCTATGTTTTTTTTGCAGTGGGAGCTTTGTTACTACTTAGGTTTTTTCCACAGCAGATAGCAATACCTTGTATCTTATGTGCATGCATAGGTGATCCAATAATCGGCGAGATAAGAAATAGGTTCAATATAAACCTGGCATATATCTTTGGTTTTCTTGTCTGTTTCTTCCTATTTATGATAACTTGGTACAAAGCTAATATATGGCTGTTTTTACTTGTTTCAATAGCTGGAGCAATAGGAGCTATTATTGGTGAAACAAAAAAATCCAAATGGCTTGATGATGATCTGATGATTCAGATCACACCTGCGATAATTGTTGGTATTATTTGGTTATCAATTCCATATCTTGGGTTTAATTATCCTGATATTGTTGTCTACCCATTTGTTTGGCCCTGGTGAAATATATGAACAAAAAAAATATGAAATATATTGAAAACAATGATAATTCAAAGGTTCTTAAAACTGAGATTTTCTTTGCACCAATATTAATAATAATTCCATTTATTGTAGGAATCTTACTTATAAACGATTATTACTTGCGAGGTTTTTTAGGTTCAAACCTAGAATATTTTGGTGAACTTGTTCTTGGTATTGTAATTATTGTTGGAAATATCGCTTTTGATATACCTTTCATAAAATCTTTATTAAAAAAAAAATAAGTAAGTCTATTTTAGAATCTTTAGATCATATACTGCTGGTAGAATCAATGCTGCTGCTATACAGGATACCGCTACCATAAAGATAATTACAGTAACAAATTCTCTTAACGCTGCAATATTTACTAGATAAATTGAAGCCATACCTGCAATAGTTGTAAGCGCTGCTTCAACTAAAGACAGACCAGTTTTTTCAATTGATTTTTTGGTTGCATCGATCTTTGATAGGCCTCCTTCCATTTCTTCTCTTACTCTATGTGTGATATGTACACCATAATCTATACCTATTCCCACCATAATCGATCCAATTGTAATTGTTACTATAGACAGAGGTATCTCTGTTCCAACTAAAAAACCAGGTTCCCATGTAAGAACAAAGAATACAGGTATCATGGTTAGTGCCCCATAGACAGTTGAATTAAATATCAGTATTAATGCAGCTAACACAAGTATCAATGCAATTATCATTGATCTTGTCTGTTCATCAGATAGTTTTTTGTTCACAGCTACATTTATTGCATCCTGACCTGTTAGTTCTGAAACCCTACCATTATGAGGTAAAACCAATCTGTTTGCTATTGAATTTATTTTTTTTACCATTTCTGCAATTTCTTGTATGCTCAAACCAACAGGTATAGAAACAAGGATCATTGTTTTTGATCTTTCTTCATTTATTACTCCTTCACCTGCTGCCTTTTTTATAAGTAATTTATCTGCGTCTGTAACATTTGCTAATCTTTCTATCAATCTATTTCTTCCAAAAAGATCATAGATTTCCTTTAGGCTATCTACAATTGATGTTACCGATACCCCTTCTGAACGTATCTCCTGTTGCATATTATATAGCCTTTCAATTACTTCAGGGTCCTCAAGACCTCCAGGATCTGTTTCTACAACCAAAGCATTAAAATTACCAGCCATTGCAAATTTATTTGAGTATTCGTACATTGCATCAAGTTCTTGAACATCATCAGGTGCCATATCAAAATAGTTTACATCTGTTTCAACTTGAGGTAGAAGTATAATCGACATGATTGAAAAAAACACTGCAATAATTATCATCCTTTTTCTGTATTTTAAAGCAAAGTTTGCAAGTTTTTTCCATGTTGTGACCTCTTTTGTTTTTTCGATATCTAAGATTATTACAAAACATGGAACAAGTACAATTGCTGAAATAAAGCAAAATAAGATACCAATTGCACATCCAAAGCCAAATGTCACCATCGGCGACATACTTGATATCATTAATGATGCAAATCCAATAAAGGTTGTAACTGTGGATAAAAGTACAGCTTTACCAGTTGATCTAAGTATCTTTTCTACTCTGTCTATCTTATTTTCGATATCCCTTTCCTCAATCAATCTATTCATTAAATGAATAGAATAATCAACTCCCAGCCCTATCAAAAGAGCTACTATTGCGACTGATATAAGTGTTAATTGTGGTGCAACAATGCCAAGCATACCAAAGGTTAAGGCAAGTGCAAAAGCAGGAGGTATAAAAGCTATAATAATTGCTTTAAAATTGCGATGGAAGATAAACAGAACAATAGATACAAATATTATTGAAAAAACAAATACATATCTTAGGTTCTCCATGGATTGTGTCTGAATTGCTTTCTGCATAGGAACTGTACCAGTGATTGTCATTCGTGTTTCTTTGTTTCCTACTCTTACGGGATTATCTTCACTTCCAAATAATACTTTTTCAACATTTTCAAGTACTTTTTCAAAATCAGCATCATGATCTAACTGAATAATCATGACTGCATATCTGTAATTTTCTGTAAATAGGATGTTTTTCATTGCACGGATTGTTGATTTCTGCATATAACTGTAAATATCATCTATTCCTTCTCCTCCTTCAGGAATATCATCTTTTGAATTGCCTATTGGTTCTTTTTTGTTGTTTTCGTTTCTTATAAGTTTTGAAAGACAATTTATTGATTTTATACCAGTATCCTTGCCATAGCTTTCCGGATTTTCATATAGGGCTCTATAAACTGAATCCATTTCTTTTAAAACTACGGGATTTCTTATATCATTAGGATCTAGATTTGTCTGATTTATTAATATAACAATATTAGAACCTATTTGAAATTCTTCATTTATTCCTTCCCATAAATCTAATGTAGGATCATCTTGAGGTAAATAATTTGCAAGATCTGATACCATATAAACGTTAGATGCTTGAACACCAATTATTACAGTAAATATAGCAAAAAGTAAAATGACCGTTCTTGGTCTTTCTGATAGTATTTTTGCTAATCTTCTAACATTCATAGTTTATCAGCCTTTTCAATGATCTTAATTTTTACAGATTTTTTATTATCGTTATCTGAAAAACCTAAATTTGCAATTTTAGTTAGCTTTTCTTCGATTTCTTTTGAATATCTTTTTAATAATTCAAGTGGTGGTACTGGATAGTAGACATACGGATTTTTACCGATCTTTTCGTTTACTTTTTTTCGCCTAAAAATTTGATGTTGCCCATACATTTTTGATAATGTTTCTCTAACGGTACTTGGATGAAGTTTTGTGCCTTTTATGATCTCTTCAGTTTTAGCACCGTTTTTTCTTAAAAGAAATATATATATGCGGGATCGGGCTCTTGATTTTAATATATCTCGAACCGATCTTTCTATGTTTTTTGATATCGTTTTTTCCGAGGTTTTCATTATTTTAGGCACCTTTTTATAATATTTTTACAATAATATTGTTGATTTACAGGTTTAAATACTTTTCTATTTTGTCGCCTTTAATCCGACAAAACATTAAATCGGGTTGAAAACGACAAAAAAATGAAAAAAAATTGATTTTCAAAACATTTTTTTTATATATGATGATATGTGCATTTAACACATAGGGAAAATCAGATGATTGTCAAAAAAAACAAAAAAGACAATAAAAAAATGGAAAGAATACAGCAAGATATCAGACATAGGATCAATAACAAGAAGATATTTTGTAATGAATGCTTTTGATGGAGCGTTAACAATGCTTGGTATATATCTTACTAAAATTTCTGATGAGAGTATGATAAGGCATGGCCTACAGATGTTAGTTGTTGGCATTGTAACTGCAGGTCTCTGTATTTTAACATCTGTATTACTAGGTGGAGAAGCACTAGTATAATTTCTCAAAATAAGCATTATTTATGTCATAATTTTTATATTTCCGAATATATTTGTTAAATAAACTTTAAATAGCTTTATAATAACCTATTTATATAATGAGTAACATAATTAATAGTAAGGATGAAATTCATCCTTGGGGGAAAATAATTAATGATAAATAAATTGAGAGAGAATGCAAGCATTGCATTAATAATATGCATATTTCTTATAATTTCATCAATCTCAATAGCGGGTAGTGAAGAAATTGATGATGGACAAATAAATGTTTTAGATATCGATTTAAAAGTTAAAAACAAATATTTAGATAGTGATTGGTCTGAAAAAATAGAAGTATTCAAAGGAGATATTGTAACCTTTAAAATAGATATAAAAAATTCAAATGTATATGATTTATCTAAAATTTCAGTTGTAGATACTCTTCCCCCAAATGATATATTAGATCTTTTTGAAGAATCAATTATAGTTGATGATCCTGAAGCAATTTATGAAATTATTGAAAATCAAATAATTATATATTTTAACAATTTCAACTCTGGCGTTAGCACTTCAGTTACATTTGACATGAAAGCATTACGCTCAACAGATATTGATGGAACATCAAATCAAGTATCAGTCATATCAAATCTAGATCCAAGCTATACTGAGGAAATTAATAATCTCGCACTAGATATTGAATCAAAAAAACTAGAATATGATGAAATCAAAGCAGACCTAATTTTAAAACAAGAAAATTTAGCCAACTTAGAAAATAATCTTATAGGTTTATCTGATGAATTAGCTAGCATTAATAATCAAATCTCTTTATATGAAACACAGATAGCAGACATAAAAAATGAGAGCTCAACATATGAATCTAATATCAATCTAATACAAGCTGAAAATGAAGAATTAAATCTTCAAAAACAGACATTAGAAGATGCATTAACCGAATTGAGCAGAAAAATAGCTGAACAACAAAGCATAATTGATGGTGAAAAACTAAAATTAGAACAAGAAAAAGCTCTTTTAGAAAAAAAAGAGTTGAATCTAGCAATTTTGAAAGAAGACTTAGAAGACGTATACCTCAGCATAGAAACAGAAAATCAAGAGATAAATGATTTAATTTACAAAATAAACACATTAGAGCAAGAAATTTTAGAAATCAACAGCAAGATTGAGCAACTAAAAACACTGATAGAAAAAGATACAGCTCTATTAGATGAACTTAATTTTCAAATCGAGCAAATAACATCAAATATATATCTTGCAGACCAAGCCATATCAGAAAACAATACGGCATTAAAAAACCTAGTTGACAAAAAACATATTATAGAAGAGGAATTGAAATTCTTAAATCAAGAAAAAATTCTTTTAGAAAATGATTTAAATGATGCGAACTCCAAAATTTACGCCAAACAACACGACTTATATGAATTAAACTCTGATATTAGTTATAATCAAGCTTTATTAGATTCTTATGAGAACCAGATTCAAGAGATAGAAACTGAACTTTTACTAAAAAAAGATTCTTTATCAAACCAGAATACCCTAAAAGATGATCTTGAAAAAGAACTTTTTGAATTGCAAAATGATAAAATATCAAAACAAAATGATTTATCAACAGTGAATACAAACATTGAAAATTATCAAAATAAAATAGATAGTCTATCAGCTGATATTTTAACTTTGAATTCTCAAATTGAAACAGAGAAAGCAAAATTAGAAGACTATGAAACACAACTAACAAACCTACAGTCACAAACAACAAACAACAACACAGAGCTACAAGACATAAAAATAAAAATAACAACAGCAGAAAATAAAATTGCAGAGTTAGAAAATCAAATCATGGATATAGAAATAACTATACAATCACTTAAAGATCAAAATAAACAGTATAATACTCAAATAAACCTAATAAACCAAAAGATAAACACAATTACAACAGAATTAGAAGTAAAAAACCTAATTTTGACAGATACAATTCAAAAAATAGATACAGAAAAAGAACAACTAAATACCGTTAATAATACAATAAATCTTAAACAAATAGACATACAAAATATTCAAACCCAAATATCAACAGATCAATCAACTCAAAATCAACTAAAAACAGATCTTTTAGATATACAAAATCAAATATTAACAGAAAAAACAAACCTAAAAGACTATGAAACACAACTAACAAACCTACAGTCACAAACAACAAACAACAACACAGAGCTGCAAGACATAAAAATAAAAATAACAACAGCAGAAAATAAAATTGCAGAGTTACAGTCTCAACAACAGCAAATTGAGAATGAAATCCAAGATATAAAAGATGAAAATCTATTACTATCAAATGAGCGCGAATCTCTTACAAAAAATATAGCAATAAAAGAAAATGAAATTATTGCAAAAAACAATGAAATTTCAAACATACAGTCATCTATATCAGAAATAAGTGATCAAATAATCTATAAATCCTCAGAAATCGCTTCTAAAAATTCAACTCTTGCAGATTTAATTACAGAAATAGATATGATTGAAGATGAGATTCTTGAATTAGAAAATGACATTAGTAATTACCAAACATTAATTGATAATAAAAAATATATTTTAAATTCTGAATTTGAAGAATTAACAATACTAAAAGACGAAAAAACATATCATGAGACAACTCTATCTAAACTGGAAAATGATTTATCAACAGCTGAATCTGATCCAATGACAGACCCAAATAGCATCGAAGAATTGACATTACAAATAGAAAATGAAAATGCAATAATCGAAGATTTATCAAACCAGATTTATGAAAAAGAAACAATTGTAGAAAACACCATAACAGAAATAAACAATCTGATAAACACACGAGATACCTTTGAAAAAGATCTTGATAATAAACTATCTTTACTCAATCAAAAAGAAAATTTAAAATCTGATCTTGAACAAGATATTATAAATTTATCAAATGAAAAGTCAACACTTGAAGAATCAAAAACAAAATATGAAAATGATCTACTAATTTTAAACAATGAACTAGAAACATTAAAAAATGAAAAATCAGCTTTAGAAAATTTAAAGATTGAAAAAGAAAATCTAATAGCCCAAAACTCTGACAAAATTATTTTACTAGAAACAGATTTAAACGAGACTCTTTCAAAAATTCAAATTGAAAAAGAAAAATTAAAAGATCTAGAAGGACAAGAAATAACACTTCTAAAATCACTAGAATCAGAAAACAACGAAATTCAAGAACTATTATCAGATATAGAAACCACACAAACCAATATAAAAAATCTTGAGAGTCAAGAAACAAACATACAGAATCAAATAAAAACACTACAGGATAGAATAGATTATAACAACTTGCAAAAACAAAGCATCGAATCAGAGATACAAACACTTGAATATCAAAAAGAACAAATAATTCGTACAATAAATGAATTATATGGTGAAAAAGCAAAAACAGAATCAACTATAACATATCTTGAAAATGAAAAAACAAAAGAAACAAATAGCGTAACAAACCTTAAAACAAATATTGAAGAAAACCTTGGGCTAATAGAGCAAAATAATATATTAAAAACCCAGACACTAAATACCCTTGATCAAGAAAATGTTAAATTATCATATCTAGAAGAAAAAGAAACAACACTTCTAAAATCACTAGAATCAGAAAACAACGAAATTCAAAAAATATTATCAGATATAGAAACCACACAAACCAATATAAAAAATATTAAGAGCCAAGTTTTGTCAAAAGAATCAGAAATCCAGGAAAATCAAGAACTCCTAGATAATGAAATATTATATAGTGATGAATTAAAAACAGATCTTTCAATAATAGAACAAAATATACTTTTAAAATCACAGGATTTAGAGGAAATAGAGTCAAAAATTCAGCTAACAAAATTAGAAATATCAAATTTAAACAAAGCCTTATCTTCGATTCAGACAGATCTAGATGACACTCAATTAATCCAAAACCCACTTTATGAAGAGAAAATTCAACTGGAAAACGAAATTACTGAATTAGATACCCCGATTAATTCAATAGAAGCTGAATTACTAATATTAGATAATGATATTCTAAGTAAATCAGCTGATCTTTACCAAACAATAGATGATATTGATAACACTCAAACCTCCATAGCTAAATTACAAGAGCAAAAATCAGCATATACAACTGAAATCGAAACCCTAAACAAACAGATAGATCAAACAAAAGATATTATCGATTTAAACAATGCACTTGTTTTAGAAAATCAAAGTATAATTGATTCAAAACAAGATGAATTATCACTTCTTGATTCTGAACTTCAAACAGCTTATGAACAAATAGATTCAGAAAATACTGAGATTTCAAGTCTTATCGAACAAATAAATAATCTAGATTCTCAAATTCAAGATCAAACCACTCTAATTTCAGAAATAGACGAAAATATCAGTCGTATCCAAACAATAATTGATGGCTATAATTCAGAATATGATTTAAAGACAAAAAATCTCAACGAGTTAACTACTGAAATAAATTACAATGATAACCTAATAATAAATCTAAATCAGAACATTGAAGATAATGAAACAAAAATATATAACTTGCAAACTGACATTAATTCTTATAATTTATCAAAGAACGATATTAATATCAAAATAGAACAAACAGAAGACTCGATACAATCATTAAATGGCGAGATGAATAATCTAGATTCCCAATTAACATCTTTGAACAGTGATATCTTATATCTAACAGATCAATTAACTAGTTTACAAAACGCAGTTGACCAACTTGATCTAACAATATCTGATTCAGTAAATATATACATCAAGGGAAAACCTGAGGAAGGATCAGTTCTAGAAGTGGATAAAGAAATACTTATAGACAATAATTGGCTAAACAGGGGAACAGTCGAACTTGGTGATTTAGTTGAATTTAAGATAACTATTTCAAATAAAGAAAGTGAAAGGATAGACAACGTCATCCTTCAGGATATATTGCCAACAGAGATATTAAGATTTAATAAGATATCTGACGGAGATCCAAATAAACCAGATTACATAGATGGAAACAATTATTATTGGTATTTTGAACAAATTAACGGATTTGAAACTAAGACAATTTATTTTGATACTACCGCTCATTCAATAGGTAGTTCATATAATATTGCAAACGTTAGTAATTATTCAGTTTATTCAAGCGAGGGTACTGGATATAATCTACTTTTCTATGATGAAGATGAAACACTTGTCACAGTTGTCGAAAGTCTAAATGATGCTCCAATTGCAAATGATGATTCCTATAGTACTTTTGAGGATACAACTTTGAAGATGCCTAAGCCAGGTGTAATTGAAAATGATTTTGATAATGACATGAAAAATCTGGAAGTTACTCTTGAAGAAGATGTAAACCATGGAGTTTTACACCTTAATAGCAATGGCTCATTTGTATATACGCCAAACTCAGATTACACAGGATTTGACGAATTCAAATACAAAGCATATGATGGGGAGTTTTACTCAAATATTGCAAATGTTAAAATAAATATTAAATCTGTAAATAATCCTCCAATAGCTAGGGATGATTTTGTTGAAATCACAGAGGATACAATAGAAAATACTATTGATGTCCTTTCAAATGATACAGATGAAGATGCTGGAGACTCAATTACATTATTAGATATAACCCAACCTGAAAATGGGGAAGCAACTATTACTTCTGATGACCGCATAAATTACACGCCAAATCCAGATTACTTTGGATCTGACTCTTTTACTTACACAATTGAGGATCAGAGTGGAATAACTAGTTCTGCAACTGTATATCTTGAAATAGAAAATGTAAACGATTTACCTGTTGCATCCGATGATTTCTTCAGCACAGTTAAAAACACTCCAAAAACTTGTGATGTACTTTTAAATGATAATGACCCTGATCTAGATGATCTAGTTATAACTGAAATACAAACAGATACGGGAACCGCTGAAATAATATCAAATAAAATTGTATATACACCAGAATCTAATTTTATTGGTACAGTTGAAATAACTTATACTATTACAGATGGAAATGGTGAATTTGATTCAGCAGTTCTAACAGTACAAATCCTAAATAACATTGAAAACCAAAAACCAGTTGCTAAAGATGATAAAATAAAAGTTTATGCAAATAGTAAGGACAATAAAATATATGTTCTATCAAATGACACAGATCCTGACAACGACATGTTAAGTATAGAAGAAATTACATACTTACCATCTAATGGTAATGCAAATATAGTTGATGGAAAAATAATTTACACACCAAATGAAGATTTTAATGGTTCAGACAGTTTAACATACAAAATTTCAGATAACAATGGAAGCTATGATTCAGCTACAGTTATGATTCAAGTTATTGATAATCGTGCAAATTTAATAACAGGGCCAGAAAAAGGACATCTATATTTGCTTGACAAAAAAAGCATACAAATGATAAGGCTTTTAGATCTTTTTGATTGCGATGCTTTAACAATTGGACCTTTAACTATTAGATTTGATTTAGATGAATATAAATATTTCAAGCCTGACCTGATTGAAATATCTGTAGGCAATAAAATTGTTAAAAACATTACAGATAATTCAAATAATTATACTTTTAACGAAGAAATATTAGGTTTTAATAAGATTCAGGTAAAGTGTTACAATAATAATGAATATATCGTAGATGAACTAAATATATTTATGATAAATTTTGGGTTAAGTAATAAAAGTGGAAATGATTAAGCTAAAGAAATAATATAAAAATAATTTATTTATAATCCTATTTTTTCTTATATGCTTTGTTTTTAGATAAATTAAAATATTAAAAAATCATTCACTAATATAATAATATATATTTAAAATGATAGGAATATTTATATACTATCAAATGTATAAATATAGTAGAAAATTATACCCTATATAAAAATATATTTCAATTGGGGGAAAGAAAAAACATGAGATACAAAATAGTAGTAAGCATTATAATGACGCTTTTGATGGTCGTTTCTACTTTTGCTGTAGGAACTGTTAACATAAAAAATACTGGAGACCAAGAGTGTAATGATCTAGAAGTTATAAAAGAAGTAAAATGTGGATCAGATTGGTTGAATGAATGCTATGCTAACGTTGAAGACACTCTAACCTATAGAATTACATTTACATACGAAAGTGTTTGTGGTTATGAGCTAACTGATATTGTAGTAACAGACGTTATTGATCCAGTTGGGAGTATTACATATTTAGTTGATTTTTCAGATTCAACATATCAACCAGATAGCTATGAAGGTAAATATGTTTGGAATTTAACTGATGATCATGGAATTATATTAAACAATGGTCAAAGTGTTTCAATCTTGTTCAATGTAACAATAACTGGCGGACATGGTGAAATAATTAATTCTGTTGAAGTCGACGGACTTGAACACTGCTGTGGAGTTCCTATGGAAGGCTCAGACTCAGCAACTATCATTGTTGAGGAAACTGAAGAACTAGGCATCTCAATTGATAAAGAACTTTATGATGAAGATTCAGATGAATATATTGAAGACTCAGAAGGGGCAATCACAATCTATAAGGAAGAAGATGTAGAGTTTAGAATAAACGTTACAAACACAGGAAACGTTGATCTAGAAGATGTCATTGTAAAAGATGTATTACCAGATTGCCTTATTTATGACAGCGCATCTGACTCACCAGATTATGATGGTGATCTAAATCTCACATGGACTTTTGATTTAGCAGGCGGAGAAACAAAGTATCTTTATATCTATATGTCTGTATGTGAAGAGCTGGACGAAGTTGTTTGCTGTGAAAACTATGTAAACGTTACCGCAGTAGAACCAGATTGTGTTTGCGACTGTGAATGTCTTTTTGATGAAGATACTTTTGAAATCTGTGTAAAACCCCATATCATAGTTGAGAAAAAAGTTTGGAATGAAGATGAATGGGCAGATAAAATTGAACATGTAACTAAATCAGAAAATGTAAGATTCAAGATAACCACAACCTATTACGGTGAGAGAACAATGAAATGTCTTCTTGTTTTTGATGACTTACCAGATTGTCTTGGATACTTAGAGACAACCTCTATTAAAGTAGCAGGAGAACAAATATCAACTGAAGACATTAAGATTTATATCGGCGATGACGAAACAAAAGAGATATGTGGCCATGAGTTTATTCTACACGAAGGCTATATTATATGGGATTGGATCGATACAGAATTAGGCTTAAAAGATGGTGAAAGCGTCGAAATAATATTTGAAACTGAAGTTACAGAATACTGTGAAGAGTGCGATTGCGTGGAATGCCAGCCAGATTGTTGGGATGAAAACTGTGCTATGGCATTATTATGGGGCTGCTGCCCTTGCCACTATTACATGGAAGACGACTGTGTTGATGTAATGTGCTGTCCTCCACCAACAACCTTTGAAAAGAAGGTTAGAGAAAAAGGAGAAAACACATGGGAAGACAGCGTTGAGACAACAGTTGGCGAATCACTAGAATTCAAACTTGAACTAGAATATCATGGAGAAGAAAATCTTACAGGCATTAGCTTCAAAGATGAATTACCATGCATTCTTGAGTATGCTAACAACGTTGATTACGAAGTTATAAATGGTGATGCAGTACTTGATCCTATTGAATTAAGTTCTAATGAAAAAACTGTATGGTTCAACTTTACAGGAAACTTAACTGATAGTGGAAAGATAACTATCACTTTTGATGTAAATGTAATTGGTTCAACTGGTGATTGTCCAGATTGTGAACTCAATTGTTACAACTATGCTAGTATGACAGGATATAGAGATGAGTGTCAATGTCCACAGTACAAGCTCTTTATGGAAGATACAGCAGATATATCAGCTGAAACAAACTGTCCACCAGAAGCACAGGGTATTAGTGGACCATCCAGTGGAAAAGAAGGCGATGAACTTACATTTGAATCAACTATTACTGATCCTAACAACGATATGGTTTATTATAAATTCAAAGTAGTAGGTGGTACTGAAACAAGCTGGACTGGGCCAGTAAGCTCAGGCACAGTAGCAACATTAGCTCATACTTTTGAAGAAGCTGGAACTTACCAAATAAAAGTTAAGGCAAAAGATGAACACGGCCTTGAAAGCGGTTGGGATGAATCGCTTGATATAGTAATATCAAAAGAAACACCAGAATCAGAGATAACTATAATTCCACCAAGCGGATTAATAAACATAAAAACACTTACAGCAGCAATTGAAAATACTGGAACTACAGATCTTACAGATATTGTATGGAACTTCAATATATCTAAAAGTGGACTACTTGGCAATTGGGAAGTAAACAACAATGGAACAATGGACTTAGAAGAAGGTGCAAAACAACAAATAACAAGCAGAGAAGTACCACTTCTTAAATTTGGAAAAGTGACAGTAAAAATAACAGCTGACAACGGAGAAGCATCAGATACTTACAGTGGAACTGGATTTGTATTATTCGGCATAATACTATTAATGTAGGACACTTTTCCTACATAAACCCTTTTTTTATATTTTTTTAATAAGTTTTTTTAGATTTGTTTTTATTTTACCTTTCTATGAAAGAAGAAACTAGAATAGATAAAGACATTGTAATGTTTGATGAAAATATCAAACTAGTTGATAAAAAAAATATTACTAGCACAGAAGAAAAAATTGTTGAACTTGCAACTCAATATTTTGAAGATAGTAAATATTACCTTAAAAAAAGAGATTTTTTTACTAGTTTTGGCTGTATAAATTATGCTCACGGTCTACTTGATTCCATCATAAAATTTTAATCACAAATTAGTATTATCTTTTAAAAGGTTAGATATATATGAGAGAAACTAAAGACCTAAGAAAATTTTATTATTGTTCTTTTCCAACTGAAGCTGTCCTAGTAACAGTTAAAGACAAAGACAAAACAAATGCAATCACTATAGCATGGCATTGTACAATTTCTAAAAATCCGCCCTTGTATGGCATATCAGTTGCTCCAGGAAGATATTCACATGATTTGATAGACAAATCAAAAGAATTTGTTATAAATTTCATGCCCTTTAGTTTAGTTGAAAAAATTCATTTCTGTGGAACAAAAACTGGTAAAAATATTGATAAAATTAAAGAACTGGATTTAAAATTAGAATCTGCAAAAAAAATTTCAACAAAAGCAATTAAAGAAAGCTATGCCTATTTTGAATGCAAGCTTTTTGATAAAATAAATCTTGGAGATCATACTTTTTTTGTTGGAAAAGTGCTTAACTCAGTAATAGATGAAAAAAGCTTTAACAAAGGTATTTTAGATATAAATAGAACAAAACCATGCTATTATTTAGGAGATAAGTTTTATACCGATCTTTCAGGGGAAGGTAAAGAATTCTAATCAAATTTAATTTTGATTGAGTCACCTATTTTAATTTTATATTTTTCTTTAGCACTGTCTTGATTTATTGATATCTCAAGTAGATTACTTGAACCAATTGTAGCAAGTGTTTGTCCTTTTTTTGTTTCTCCATATGTTTTTAAAAAAGGGATTTTAAATCTTTTTTTACCAAGATTTATAGTTATTTCATCTTTATATTTAATATGTTGATTTACTGCTAGATGATTGATATTTGTAATTATATTTCCAAAACCATCTATAAAAAGTATTTTTCCTTCTATCGTTTTATCTTTTATAAAAAAAGATCCAAGATCAAGTGTTTTATAATCCTCTATCACTGGACCTATTTCATTGAAATAAGTTCCATTTAAGATATGTGCTGCAACTGGTGCAAATATATCTCTACCGTGGAATGTATTTGAAATGTTATTCATCATCAAATTTTTGTTTTTTATTTCATAAATTCGAAAATCACCTAGTGTTTTTGCTGCTGGAATCAATAGGC
This sequence comes from uncultured Thermoplasmatales archaeon, assembly GCA_964473335.1. Lineage (GTDB taxonomy): Archaea > Thermoplasmatota > E2 > DHVEG-1 > DHVEG-1 > CAYZTD01. The sequence goes on along the minus strand of CAYYOO010000017.1, from coordinate 6,803 downwards.
CGTTATCAGGTCCTATTAGAACCTGTGATCTAGTTGCGACAACAATGCTTCTTCTATTAGTTCCAACACCAGGATCAACAACAGCTACATGTACTGTTCCTTTAGGAAAATAGGGAACTGTTGTTTTTAAAAGAAAAGCTCCTTCTATTATATTTTGAGGTGAAACGTTGTGGGTTATATCTATTATTCTTGCATCTGTAATATTCAAGGCAGCTGCCTTCATCTGTGCAACATAGCTACTTTTGGTGCCAAAATCAGATAGAAATGTCATTATTTTCATATTTAGATTCACTATTTTTTCTAATAAAAAATCCATTATTTAAAGCTTTTAATCAATAAAAAGTACATAATCTAGGAAAAATATATATGTTATGAGTTCACATATATATTAGGTTGGATTTTTGTGCAGAAGGAATATAATAAAAAAAATGTGGAGGTAGTCTCAAAGATTTGGGATGAGAAACATAACTCCATGATTTGTCCAAAATGTGGGGGCAACATGGTTATGATCCAAGTTGAACCTATCCATGATGCAGAGAATGCTTATGTTCCTTATGACACTATAATTGAATGTAATAAATGTAATTATAAGATAAGAACAGAGTCTTTTACTATCTTAGGAAGCGTTAAAAACTTTGATTTGAAAAAAATTGAGATTGCCAGTTGGAGTCCAACCGGATCAAGGGTTATATCTAATTATGAGCATCTGCTTGATTATGATCAATTAAAAGAACTCAAAAAATCTACTGAGCTTAAAGAATTTTTAGTTGTAAACAACCAAGTAGTTCAGATAATTGGTTAAAAACGTTAAACTCACTAGTTAAATTTATATACTATCAGATAAAGATATAGTATTAGGGATGTATATGATAAAAAAATCAAAGAAAAAAAGATGTGCACCAAAAGACATACCTATAATATGGGTAAATGTAGTTGAACCATTTTTTTAAGAATACATAATTCCACTATATTCTTCTGTTTCCTTGCCTTTATTTTTGTTATGCTTTATAAATTTACGCTGCCGTTTTTTTGAAACAAAGTTTATGTCCTGCCTCAAGAGACGTACATATGTTTTATCTGGAAGAGGCTCTAATTTTACTATTCCATGTACCTGTAATTTTTGTAAAACCCTCATAACAATCTTTTTTGATAATTTTAGTTTTCTTTCCAACTGATATACTGTGATGGGATATATCTTTTGTAAAAGTTTGATTATTCTTTCCTCGTTAGTACCTGAGGTGATCTCAATCATTATATCAAAATAAAAAGAACTGTTAGTTATATAATTTTTACTGCATTACTGAATATGCTCTTTTTCCTTTTTCATCCTGCTTGAAAAGTCTTTGAACATCTTTTCTTATTCCTTCCGGGTAACCATCTGGAAACTCAATACAACCTCTGCAGGTTTCAAATCCTATTGCTTTTTTAAGATTTTTAATACTAGTATAGAAAAGGGAATCTGCACCAATATCCTTATTTATTTCGTTGACAGTTTTTATTTCACCATTTTTCTTTCTTGCAATAAATTCTTTTTTACTTCTCATGTCTATTCCTAGATAACAAGGTGCAACAAGAGGTGGACAACCAATTCTTACATGTACCTCTTTTGCTCCTGCATCTCTAATTCCATCAACAAGTTTTCTCATGTTTGTCCCACGTACAATTGAGTCATCGATTACAACAACTCTTTTATCTCTCAAAACTGATCTAAGATAGGATAGCCCCTCTTCAACTACTTTATCTCTACTCTCCTGGGTTTGCTGAATAAAACTTCTCTCATCTTTATCTTTCATTATTCCTTCGTCTAGAGGGATACCTGATTCAGTTGCATAACCTGTTGCGTAGTGTCGACCTGACTCTGGAACTGGAACTACAAGGTCTGCATCAACGGGATATTCTTTTGCAAGTAATCTTCCTATTTCTGCTCTTACATTATGAACAGATCTACCATTTATCCTTGAATCTGGTTTAGCAAAATAGACGTATTCAAACATACATGGTCTTTCATCTTTTTTGATTACTTGTTTTTCAAAGATATTTCCTTCTTTATCAATAATTATGATTGATCCACCAGGTATATCTTTAATATATTCAAAATTGACCTTTTTAAAGACACGTGTTTCACTAGTCAAGCAATATGTTCCATTTTGTTTTCCAAGAACTAAAGGCCTAAATTTGTAAGGATCGGTCATTGCAAATAGATATGGATCATTACCTGAGTCTGCTAGAAAAAGTGCTGAGTAACTTCCTTTAACAACATGCATTATTTCTTCACATGCTTTAAAGATTATTTCTTTATTTAGTTCGTTTTTATATAACTTATCAGCCATAGGAAGTAGAAGACATTGAATGTCACATTCGGTTCTTGCTTTTCTATTTGTTTTTTTGGCAATATCTGTACAGTTTATAATATTTCCATTGTGAACCGATGCCAAAAATGGATTAACTAGATATTCTGGTTGAGCATTTCTCTTTAATGATTCTATATCATCCATACCTGCTGTTGAATATCTTGTGTGACCTATGCCAATTTTTCCAGGGATATTTATCTTTTTTTCTTCATCAAAAATCTCTCGCACTAGACCTGCATCTTTTGTTACATGTATATTACCATCATATAGAAGCATTCCAGCAGATGACTGGCCACGATGCTGAATAGAAAAAAGACTGTGATATATTAGTCTTGATACTGGCTTGTTTCCAATAATACCAACTATACCGCACATATTAGTATTTCAGGAATAAACAACAGTTATTTAATGGTTTTTTATTAATTAAATTATATAGATTAAATATCTTCCCATTCTTTAAGTACTGATTCCCAATTATAGCTATCTACTGCATCAATTTCCCCTAGTTTTCTAATTATTTTTTCGTATCCCTTTACTAGTGTTCTGGTTCTAATTTTTAGTATTAAATCATTTTCTCCAGCTACCGCACAAACCCGTGATACACCTCGAATCTTCCATATCTTTTGCATTGTTTCTTCAATATCATAACCTGGTTTGAGTTTTACAAATATATATGCTTTAACTAGAGTTAATGCAAACGATGCAATACCTAAAACCATTATCACAATACCAATAATCTTGATGATTAGCAAAGTCGGATCAAGTGGAAATTGCTCAATTATACCTAAATGAGCAATTAACAATGATACAGGTATCGCAAAAATTATTGTTGAAGATCTAACTGCCTGGGCGATACTTGCTTTTCCGATACCAAGAGCTCGAATATAGAAAATAAAAGCAAAAAATGCACCTATTGCAATAACTGTGACCCAGCCAATGTTGTTAACTGTTGCATATAATCCTTCAATTAGATGATTTGACCCCCTGAAAAGATCATAAAATAGTATCATTACCGCGGTAATTATTGTCGCCATTATCACATTCCAAAAACGAATGTTTATTGAATCGTTATGCTTTCCATCAATCTTTAACCATTTTAATTTACGTTGGTATACCGTAAGAAGTACCCATCCAGGGTTAATTACAAAAAATACTATCAGTAGCGAGCTAAGATTCAAGTCTCCGGTTAAACTCAATGAGCCAAGTATTGCACCAAAAGTAACAATCATAATTGATTGTAATTCAGGTAAAGTTGGCATATCTTTTTCATTTACAGATTCAATTAAAACTAGATACAATATTACAACTTGAGCAAAAGGTAAAACAACGCTTGGATCTTCAATTATTGTAAATAATGCAAAATATCCAACAGTATAAAGAGCGTTACCGAGTCCAGCGAGAAACTGGTATTTCACTTCATTTTTTCTAATAAATCTAAATTTTCTAAATGAGGGATCGACATATTTTTGACCAATTGTTTTTTTACCTATTTTTATTGAAAAAATTGACGCAAAAAATAGTGTGACAGGAATTCCAATAATAAATATTGCAAGCCCAAGTGCCCAGGCATCATTAATAAAAACTTTACTTACAGTTGCATCCACGCCAGAGTTTATCGCTGCAATTATAGCTGATGAAAAAGCTAGGGCATAAAACAAATATTTCTTACGGATCTTTATTCTCATAATGCTATTTCTTTCTCTATTACTTGAGTAGTTGTTTTTTTAACACCAGGGATCATTTGGATCTTATTTGTAACCTTTAATAGATTATCAAGAGTTTTTACTTGTGCACGCACAACTATGTCATATTCTCCAGCAACAACTGATATTTTTGCTACATTTTTTATTTTCCTCATATCAGCTATAGCTTTTGCTGAATCGCCAGGTTCCATATCAATTAATATATATGCACTTATCATAGATTTTATTTCACCTTAATTTGCTCCCCGAACAGGGTTTACTATATAAATATTACTGTTTATAGATAATATAGAATATGAAATTTACATAAGAAAAGCCTATTTTTATAGAAGGAAATAAGGAAAGATTTAAATCATAAGATATACATTCCCGTTGTGGAGGTAAAAAATTATGGCATTTACACATGAAGGATGGACATTATATTGTAGAGATGTAAAACTTAAAGGCGGGAAAAACCAAAGGATCTACTTCTTTAGTAAAAGATCACCAAAAAGTGGAACACCTTGTGATAAGCCTGATAACTACAATGTTGGTGTAAACAAAAGAACCGGTCTTCCGTACTTAAAAAAGAAGTAAATCAAAAAAATATTTTTTATTTATTTTTTTACTTCTTTTATTTTTTATCTTTTTAGTCATAGTTAGCTGTTATTGTCTATATTTTTATCCAAATTTTAAACTTAATTTATTCAATTAAAAAGTGATTTTAAGGATATCCTCCAATCTCTAAACTTGGATCACCAAGCAATGCCCATTGCTCAATTGTTTTTCTATCAATTGGATTATTATTTGGTGTAAAACTTACAATGTAATCATTTATTGTTTCAGCATGTATGATACCAAGATTATTAATCCCTTCTTGTGACAAGTCTGAATAAACTTGGAAAAAATGAGTATTTATATATCCTTCATTGTAATCTACACAATTTTCACCTGGAACACCCCAGCCTAATCCGGTATTACCAATAGCGGCAATAAATCCATCATTTCTTTGAGACACAAGATTCCAACTCCAGCACTCTGGCACCCAAGTCCATTTTTGAAAACAATCTATACCTAAATTCCAAGTAAAATACTTTAGACCATACTCTCTGACTCCTCTTAATATATAACTCAGAGTTACATCAAACTGACTATTGTGACAACCACCTACAACACATATTGGTAGTTTATTTCGATTAAGTAGAAACTGCATCTGTAAGGCATAAACATCTACCCACGTTTTTTTATCATCAACAGGATGAGTACACCATTCAAGAGGCGTGCCGTGACCAGATAAGAAAACAAACCCAGCGCCCTTACGTAGTTCTCTAACCACATCCTCCGGACCTGATAATTCACCTGTAGAAACCCATAATTTTTTAGTGGTGAAGCCTAAAGGTTCTAAATAATTTCCAACTAATTCATTTTCAACTTCCCCTTCAACTGCATCACTATATGGAAATGTATCTCCACCCACAAGAATTATACGTTTAAAAAAATCATTTTTTGCCGAGTTTTTTTCATAACGAATTATTTTCTGAACAACAGATTTGACTTCGATAATATTTCGGCAGGCCAACCTGCCTAGATATATATCTGGAGACAGATCAAGATCGTCTTTTTTATCTTGTGTATACCACCATCCGTTCTCAAAAATCCAAGTCCATTCACCGATAACATTATTATTATTACTATCCCAATCATCAAATTCTATCTGTTCTGATGATTCGTTGTATTTGTAAATATCAGCATAATAAAGATCGGTGACATATGTATCATTCCAGAAATCTCTATCGTGAAGATTAGAAAAACGAGCTGGGACATGCCAATCTAATCCTTGATTCTGGCGTCCTCCAATTAAAAGAACATAAGTAATATTCCAGTTTTCTATTGCATATTTTATAAAATATTTTATCATCTCTTGATGGTCAACTGGTTTATTTTCACCTTCAATATCATACTTACCATCATTTGCATTCTGATAGATTGCCTCTGTTGATTTGAAAATAGTTTTTATACCAATATTATTTTTATGTGTCACCAACGGTTTAATTGCTGAATAAAATTTATTTGGGCCAATTACCACCATATCATATTCATTTTCTTCACTAAGCGAATTCATAGGTAGTTCATAATCAACTTTTATATCCACGTTTTTTGCCTGTTTAATTATATTTTGATTTGAGTTATATAAAACAGGATAGAAATCAACTTTTACAATTACTTTTCTTTCATTATTTTTTAAACCTACTTTTATAGTGTAGTCAAAAAAGTCATCTGGGAAGAAACTGTCTTTTGAGTAAACTTCAGTATTTTCTATCTTACTATGTTGATTATTATCTTTTTTTGATGAACTAATTTTCATCTTTGGCTTTGGCTGTGGTACGGGTTTTATCTTTTTAGATAGGCTTGTTCTAACTATATCTTCTGCTGTACAATTTACTTCCTTAACCTTTGTTCCAAGTGGAAGATAGTAAGTTTTAGTATAAACCGGTAGCTTTGGTTTACCTGGTGTAGAGATATATCTCTCTGCTTCTTTAACATTTATAGATAAATATTCTTCATCAGGGGTGATTTCTGCTGTTGAAAAAAAACTTTGTTCTTTTAGAACTTTAAAATTATTTTTATCTGGTGGCTGATTTTCAGCAGAGATATTACTAATTAAAGGTGTTAGAATAAACAATGAAATTACTAATAGCACTGCTATTTTTTTCATAAATTCCTCCAACTTAATGATTTTATTAATTCTTTATTATAATAGTTATGTTTG
>CAYYOO010000016.1:0-27500 GCA_964473335.1 uncultured Thermoplasmatales archaeon | reverse complement strand
AAAGATTATTTTGGGTAAATAGATTCAATAATGGAAAAACATTTTTAAGGACCTATTACATACATATATTTGGTGATGCGGATGCAGAAAACATTATTTGATTTTCTAGAAGAAAATGAAGATATGAAAGATATACTTAAGGCAAATTAAGATAAATTAATAATTGGAATTGCGGGGAGTGTTATAGTTTAGGCGTTTTATTTTTGTTGTATCTCCAGATAGATATACATAATATTGATACAAAAATAACAAAGCACGCAATTGATAGATATAACAATATAGGATCATTTGTAAAATTAGATGCTTGCTCAGCAGCAAAACTTGTTCCACCATCTACATTAGATGTTGTTATATTCAATGATTCGTTTGTTCCTTGAGACCAATTTTTAGATATTCCTTCTTTTAAAAATGGAAATAATGAATCGTTAACGCTTCTCATACCCTCTTTTACCAAACAATCTGATTGACCAGATTCAGCATAAGATAAATTTCCACCGTTTATAGCATAACCAAACTTTTCTTTAACTTCTTCATTTAATAAAAGATCATTTGATAAACCGGGTGATATTGTGCTTGATACTCTGGTAGTAAGGTATCTGATAAATTGTATTATAGCTCCAGCAAGAGCCATAAATGTTAAAGAAAAAAGAACTACAATTCGAGTATTCTCTGGATGAAGTAGACCTTCACCCTTCCAGGTCAATTTATAATACACCCATTTATGACCTTTTCTTTCAATTCGTTTAACTAGATCAGCTTCAGATAATTTGGTTAAATGTTCGTGCAGTGTAGCTTTATTGAGATCTGTTGATTTACTGATCTCTTTTAGATTCATCTTTTTTCCATCTAAGGATTTTAAAATGTTTAGTCTTGCATCTGATGCAAGCGCTTTAAAACTGCTCATATCTAGTGTAACTTTTGCCATTTCAGTAAAATATTATGTTTTTGTTTATTTATATATTATTTGCTTTTGTTTGGTATTTGCCAAACAATTTCTTAGAGAGCATATACAGAAATTGTAAAAAATTAACTTGGTTCAATAGTGAAAGAGTAATATATCCTTTTTCTATTATGATTCTGCAATGACAGACAAAAAAGAAATAATTGATTTACTAAAAAACTGCGGTGCAATAAAATTCGGACGTTTTGTTTTAACATCAGGTGCTGTTAGCGATTACTATGTCGATATAAAAAAAGCAAGTACTAAACCAGATGTATTAAAAAAGATAGTTCGAAGGATCGCTGAATATGCTGAAGGATATGATTACTTATCAGGTATGGAATTAGGAGCTGTGCCTTTAATTGTTGCGCTATCCCTCGAGACTGGCATTCCTTATGTTATTATCAGAAAAGAAAAAAAAGGTCATGGAACAGATAAACAAATCGAGGGTGACGATATTACAAATAAAAAAATATTACTGCTTGAGGATGTAACTACAAGTGGCGGGTCTGTTGTTAACGCAATAAATATCATTAGAAAAAACAAGGGAATGGTTGATGAGGTAGTTGTAGTTGTAGACAGAGAAAGTGGTGCAGAAAAAAAACTTAGAGATCATGATGTCAGTTTCATTCCATTGATCTCGGTTTCAGATTTCTTAAAAAAATAGTTTAAATTAAATATCTCAAATTCATTGTCAGAAAACCGTGGGAGGAATAATTAACTTGAAAGTTTTAGTAGTTGGAGGCGGAGCTAGAGAACACGCCATATGTGACGCTATTAGTAGATCTGAAAATGCTGTACTTTATTCAGTTATGAAAAATGTCAATCCAGGAATAAAAAACTTAGCAGAAAATTATAAAATTGCAAAAGAGACAAATGTTGATTCTGTTGTAAATTACGCATTAGAAAATAAAATTGATATTGTAATAGTTGGACCAGAAGCACCACTTGAAAAAGGACTTGTTAATAAACTAAAAGAAAAAAATATAGATGCAGTATCACCAACTAAAGAAGCCGCGAGAATAGAAACAGATAAAGAATGGATGAGAAAATTACTAAAAAAGTATAAAATACCAGGCCAGTTAAAATATCAAACTTTTACAAATCCAGAAAAAGCAAGAAAATATATTGAAAAATTAGATTGCGAGGTTGCATTAAAACCAATTGGTCTAACAGGAGGCAAAGGTGTAAAAGTATTTGGTGATCATTTTAAAAATATTGACGAAGCAATGGATTATGTAAATAAAGTTATTGATAAGAAAATCGGTGGAGAGTCAAAAATTTTAGTTGAAGAAAAAGCAGTCGGGGAAGAGTTTACATTACAAGCTTTTTCTGATGGGAAAACAATTCTACCTCTTCATGCAGTTCAAGACCATAAAAGACTCTTGCCTGGAGATGAAGGGCCAAATACTGGGGGTATGGGGGCATATTCATGCGAAAATGGTCTATTGCCTTTTATCACAAAAAGTGATTATGAAGAAGGGGCTCATATTCTTCAAAAAATTGTTGAAGCACTTGATAAGGAAGGTTGTTCTTATATTGGTGCAATTTACGGGCAATTCATGCTTACTTCAAATGGACCTAAAATAATTGAGATAAATGCACGTTTTGGTGATCCTGAGGCCATGAATGTTTTACCTTTACTTGAGACAGATTACGTTCAAATCTGTAAAGCAATGGTGAATGGGACATTAAACGAGAAAAAAATTAAGATGAAAAATAAATCAACTGTTTGTAAATATGTTGTTCCTGAAGGTTATGGTATAAAAAGTCTTGATGGGAAAAAAGTATATGTTGATGAAAAAAAAATAAATGAAGTTGGATCACGTTTATTTTATGCATCAGTAAATAAAATGAATGATTATGTAACGACTACCACTTCTAGATCTTTAGCTGTTGTTGGAGTTTCTGAAAAACTTGAATCAGCTGAGAATATATGTGAAAAAGCACTGCAATATATTAAAAGCGATCATATTTTTATAAGACACGATATTGGAAAAAAAGATTTAATTCAAAAAAGAATAGATCATATGAATAAATTACGGGGAATGTAAATATAATGAAGGAAGAAATCTTTTTTTATTTAATTGGAACTGCTGGCTCAGGTAAATCAACTCTAACTGATAGTTTTAAAAAATGGATGAATTTGAACGGACTAGATGCAATAACAGTCAATCTAGATCCTGGTGCTGAAAATCTTCCTTATGACCCAGATGTTGATATTAGAGATTGGATATCTCTTAAGGAAGTAATGGATACTTATCATCTTGGTCCCAATGGTGCACAGATTGCTTGTGCTGATATGCTTGCTTTAAACACTGAAGATGTAAAAAAAAGTATAGAATCTTTTAAAACAGATTATGTACTTATGGATACACCAGGCCAAGTTGAGCTTTTTGTTTTTAGAGAAGCAGGTAAATATATCGTAGAATTTTTTCAACCTGATAGAACAATTATAGGTTACTTGATTGATCCTTCTTTAGCAAAAGCTGCCTCTGGTTTTGTATCCCAACTCTTGTTATCGATTAACACAAACTTTAGATTGGGAAAGCCTCATATAAATATCTTAAGTAAATCAGATATGCTCGAAAAAACAGATCTTGAAAAAGTTATGAGATGGAGTGAATCAAGTTTTGAATTGGAAAATGCAATATACAATGAACAAGCCTCTGTTTACAGGGAAATGAGCGAAAAAATATTAACAATTGTTTCAGAATTCCAGGAAAAAACTAGATTATTTAAAACAGGTTTACCAAATTTAGAGGAATACTATGGTGTGGATGACTTGTATACCGCAATTCAAATGCAGTTTAAAGGTGGAGAAGATTTAACACCCGATTAAATAACATTTTCTATTTCAATATCTTTTTTTACAACTTTATTATCTACAATTTTTATTGCCCAGATCCTGCCTTTTATATAAGGTAAAAAATCTAGTTTGATTTCTGGAGAATTAAATTCGACTTTATCCCCGTATCTTATTTGCGGCAGATGAAAGTATGGTAAAAAAATTACTAATGTTTTTTCAGGAACGGAATTCTTGGTAATTGTAACATTGAAACTTTTTGATTCTAAAATAGTACTCGGAATATTGATTGTAAGTCCAGGTTCTTCTGTTTCATTAATGCATTTATAAACGTCGATCCTTCCTGCACCCTGTACATATGATGGACTTCCTAAATCTATTGCATTTTCCTTTAATTTTTGTTTAACCTCATCTGGTGTTAAATCATTATTGGATTGTAATATTAATGCTACGGCTCCAGCTACGTGTGGTGTTGCAAAACTTGTCCCATCTCCATATCGATATCCGTTGTCTAAGTACGTAGTATAAATATTAACACCAGGGGCAACTAGGTCTGGTTTTTCTATTCTTTTATTATTCCATTCAACTGGACCCCAAGAACTAGCTCCAGATACTCTGTCATTTTTTGTAGATGCACCAACACATATTACTTTTCTACTACAGCCAGGCGAGTTTATCCGATCTTTTCCTTCTCCGCCATCGTTTCCTGCCGCTGCAACCATGACTATACCATTCTCTACTGCTCTATCCACCTCTAAACATATTGGATCATCTGGTGTAACATTAGTGCTATTATCTCCAAAGCTCATAGAAATTACATCGATTATACAATCTGAATTATCCCCATCATGATTTGGATCAATAATATCCTCAATACAAGCAATGGCATCCGATTCACTTCCTATTCCTTTTTCGTTTAGAATTTTATATGAATATATATTGGCATTTGGCGCTACACCTTCAACTATTCCTGCACACATTGTTCCATGACCAGAATCATCAAATGGATCTGTATCATTATTAAAATAGTCGTGACCTCCTTTGTAGTTATCTGATAATTCAGAGTGATTATAATCAATACCTGTATCGATTATAGCAACGTTAATATCTTCTCCAGTTATATTTCTACCAAATTTGTCTTCCAGGTGCCATACCTCATCAGCTCTGATTAATGGAACTGATTGATCAAGATTAATCCTAATTTTTTTGTCAATTGAAACACTTTTAACAAGAGGTAATTTAACAATTTTATTTCTTAGATTAGAATCAATATTTTTTACTGTTATACCATTTAGTAAAGTTGTAAAATCATATTTAAAAATCTCATTTTTATTATTGTTTCCTTCTAGAAAACTCAAAATTTGTGATTTTACCTGACTATGAATTGATTCCAATTTATCTTTGTATTCATTAATCTTTTTTGTGAAATAATTTTCTTTAGAAATTAAATTTCTAGATGAAAAAGTATTTTCAAAAGAACTTTTAATCTCTTTTCTAAAAAGTAGAAGAGGTTTGTCTTTTAGCAATATAATATAATCGTTTTTTGATTCTAAATATTCTTTTTCTTTTTGTTTATTTACAATATTTCCAGTTATTCCTTCAAAAGAAACCATGAATATTATTAATATTAACAAGAATGTAATGAATTTGTTTAATATCCTAATTTTATTCATTATATATTAGTTTATTAAAACATATATAAAAATCTTATTATTCAAATCTCTCCGCTTTTTTAACTTTTGATAACAATGTAACTCTTGAATCAGATTTTTCCATAGAAAAATCATAACCTGTTTTTTCACTGAGTTTTTTAGTAAAACTCACAATCATATCGTGAGAAGGCATGTTTGCAAGATTCATTCTTTTTCTAGAGTAACCTACAAAAACATATCCTTTAGGTTCAATAAACATTGGTTCAGAAATACTATCAAGCTTTGCATACTCATTTATATATTTTTCATCCATATTCCATCCATTTACAAGAGTATGTCTAATGACTGTCCGAGTATCTAGGGAGGGCAGTAATTCAAGAGTGTTTTTTATTCTTTCCCATCCATTTGAAATCTTCGGAGAACATATCTTTTTATATACTTCTTTATTTGGAGCAACAATTGATACATATAATTGTTTTGGTAGAGTGCTCATATTTTCAAGAGCCTTAGGATTTGTTCCATTAGTAACAAGAAAAGTTGTTATTCCCTTTTTATGACATGCTTCAAAAAATTCACCTAATTTTGGATAGAGAGTTGGTTCACCAGTCAATGAACACGCAAGCATATTTGGTTTGTTTGCTTCTTTCCATTTATCTTTATCGCATCTTTCATCACCTTTAAAACCAGTGATAAGTCTTCTTTGTTGTTTAATTGATTGATTCAAAATAAATTCTGGATCATCAATATTTTTAAAACCATCATCAGGAAATCCTTGGTTTCTCCAGCAGAAAAGACAATTATGTGTACATTGGTTTATTGTTGGAGTCATCTGTAAGCATCTATGTGTTTTTATTCCATAGAATGTTTGCTTATAGCATTCTCTATTAAATAAAAGGCTTTGCCTCATCCAGTGGCATAATTTTACACCTGAATGATTCCCTACTATTGCATATTGCTGTTTCTCTAAAATTTTTTTAAATTCAGGGTTCATAGGTTTATCTGTTTTTTGGTTAAACAAACTGTGTTATTTAACTTTTGTTTAAACTTGATATGTTAGCTATATAACTCTTTAATCGTATTAGTAACAAATAAATGTCTAATTTTGTGATTATAATAACATAATATATTTATACGCCAAATATTAATTATTATCATAAAGATAAAATATATAAATAATGACAAACAATAAATTTAAGTGTAAATATAATGAAAAATATATATATTAGAAATATGATACAAATTTAGAGTGGGTAATATGGAAATTAGAAAAATGAAAAATATGATGTCTTTGATGATAGTTGCAATTTTACTAATGAGCGTTTTCATTCCTTTAACATATGGGGCAAATTTATCATATGTAAATGGATTTGATAAAGGACCGTCTTACACGTCGGTTGTTCCTACTAAAGAAGTAACTCTTGTCAATTACGATGAAGATTCACTTGTTGATGACTATGCATATTTAGCCTCAGTTCCAACAGCCGTTTTCAAGGATCAAAAATCAAATAGAATGTTTTCTCATCCATTACTTTTTTATAAGGACGAGATGGAAATCGAAGATGATAAAGAAAGATCTTTTAATAGTTATCAAGGTGTCAAATATTTCATGGATGACTGGATGGGATATAGTGATAATACTCTTGATGAAATAAATTTGATTAATGTAAAAGAAGAAAAAGCGTCTCAATGGAAATCAAATAAAGTAAATGAAATAAGTAGCAATAATCCTTTTGATATTGCAAAAAAAGTTTCTTTGAGGGATTGGTCCTATTCTGATGAAGCTGTAGTAGCCGTAATTGAAGAAGAATTTGAAAAACCAGAATATGAGTTTAGTTCTGAGATGAAAGGAACATTAGAATCTAATAAAGAGATTATTTCTAAAACGTTTTTTAATGAGCAATTAGACAAAATAAATCCTAGGCCGCACTTTTTTAATATACCTGAAGGGTATAAATATCTAAAGGCTAGAACTTGGTGGGCTTCTTTTTGGTTCGGAACCCCTGCTACATCAGATTTACCGCTGCATGTTAATGCTACTATACCTGCTGCAGATCCAGATACCCAATTTTTCTGCAAACATGAAGATGAATGGATGCAGGTAGCTGCAACCCAAGGTTGGAATATTGGCGGAATGGATAAAGAAAAAGCAGAAACCTATATCTATACTAGTGGAGAATGGTATTATACACTTACAGATGTACCAACATTTGCAAAATCATTTGGTAAAAATGGCAAATTCATTGATATTCTAAAAAATATGATGGGAGATACCAGATATCAAACCGATATTACTATATACCCTGGGATTGAAAAAGAAATTCCAGAATTACCTCCTTTTGGATGTAGAGATGCAAATTTTGAGCTTTCTTGGAATAATGAAAATGTAGAATTAGGCTTTTCAATTATTGGACCCTATGGTGAAGAGATAATATCCAAAACTGAAGGCAGTTCACCTCATAAAATTCACCTTGATCAACTAGGAGAACTAACCGAAGGGCAAAATTATAAAATTAGCATTTATCAATTAGGAGAACTTAATAGTCCTGTTGATTATAAAATTACCTACAGTTGGGATCAAAATTATTCAAAAAGTTATGGTAATTCATTATCTTCTGCAACTGAAGGTGCCATTTTAGCAAGCAATATCAATGCACCTTTATTATACATAAAAAAGGATGAAATTCCAGAATGCACTAAAGATGTATTGTATAAACTTGGTGTAAAAAAATTGTATTTGGCTAATATTGGTGATGAACTAGATAAAAATGTTAGATCTGAACTTAATAATATTGCAAATATTAAAGAAGAATATCAAATACTTGAAGATATTTATTCAAAAATTATGGATTTAACAGGTCAAAATGATGTGATATTCTCTACAATAGATCCTTTCACCTACTGGTATGTAACAGATTTAAAACCTGGTGGTGAAACAAAAGCAGGTTTATTTGTTGGTCCTGCAGCATACGCAGCAGCCCATCATGGAAGTCCAGTCGTGTTAGTTGATATGCACCCAGAAACTTCAAGTGCTGTAGTATGGCATAATGAGTTTTGGAAACGTAATGCAAAAGGACATCCTGAGCCGACAATTGCTCCGATGTATCTCACAATAATTGAAGTCGTAGAATTTCTTAAAGACATTGGAATTAATAGAGATGGGCAAGAATCTATGTTAACTGTATCTGGCCAATATGATATAGGTGTTACATGGGATAGAGCATTTGTTGGTGTTACAAAACCAGGTAGAATTTTTGGTTCACCTGTTGATACATCATATTGGATATCAAGAGATATTTTTTACCCAGCATTAATATTTGAAAATCCAGCTATGGATCCCGATGGAGTAAAACTCATACAGGGTTCTTACAGCAAACGAAGAAATATCCTCCCCTGGGGTAAAAACGGTTTAAAAATAGTTAAACAAAGCAAAGAAGAAACTTTTAAACATCCCGTATTACAACTTTATCTTACCTATGGGCATAAATTAAATGACAGGTTTTCAAAATACTATGGATTTAGATATAATACTGCAGATAATATAATTCCTGGTGTTACTCCTTCAGGAAACCCGATAGATAAAGGTGCAGTACCTGAACGCCCTAATGAAATGATCTGGCCTGATTTTACTGATTCAGAGGTAACTCCATTTTATCTTGATAAAGGAGGTTATGATAATGTTTTCAGTACAAATTTTGATGTATTTATGGAAAATTTAAATCGAGGAACCTTATTATTTGTATCATCTAGCCATGGTACAGGTGCAAACAGTGGATTATTAATTTCATGGGATCCTTCTACAAGTGTTTTAGGAACTATAGCCAAAAAACCACTTTTTGGTTATGAAAAAGAATCAAATCCATGGAGAGGTTATGATTGGTATTTAGGAAGTACCGAAGAACCTGATACTATGACTATGGAAATACATGGAATATTACCAGCATTACTAAGTAAACCAGACATGAATGGTCTATTGGCAATCGGATTAGATTACTGGCCAAGTGAACGCCCAATATTTGAAAAATTAACAAATATCCCAATCATAAAATGGTTTTTACCGAATTGGCTTAAGGACCATACAGATTACAAAGACGGTATGGTTGGAGCCTTTACACTGTCTTCAGGTACGGCTAGCGATGTTTCTGTCTGGACCGGTTACAATATGGATGATGGATTAACAAATGTACATTCATGTGGATGGCTTAATGGAGCTTGCCTTCCTGCATATACATATATGCATCTTACAATGATCAGACACGGATCTTCATTTCAGGTAATGGATCCCTGGCCGACTTCATGGTATGCCTATTGGTCGATTACAATGCCTAGAGACATTGCACTTGGAAAAACTGTTGGTGAAGCATATACCAAAGGCATTGAACACGTAGGAATATTATATGCAACAGATCCTCCACAGTGGTGGTGGGACATGGAGCAGAATGTTTGTTACTTTGGTGATCCTGATATCAGAATGTATGTACCAGATACAACATACAGTGATGCAAACCATTGGGACATTTCAGAAACAAAACCGATAGAATATGATCAGGAATTATGTATTGATGGACATGCACCTTTCGGTGCAATGGATTACCCAAATGAAAGAGAACCTCAACCAATTCTACCGATCTGGTTAATTGCAATCATCGGACTAGTGATTATACTATTGCTAGCATTAGTTCTAATGCGCAAGAAGAAATAATAAAAATAAATTTATTATTTTATTTTTTATTTCTTTATTCAAAAAAACTATAAACTAGAAATCTATTTATATATAATAATATTTATAGATATAAATATCTTATATCTAAAGGAGGTTGATCTATTGTATAAAAAAATTAGACGTGCAAAAAAAATCATGATATTATTTACTATTGCAATTTTTTTAGGAACAATTTTTACTCCATTTACAATGAGTAGAAGTATAGAACAAAAAATGGGCTGTGATAAGGGTCCATCATATACAAATGTATTACCGATTAAAAAAACAACTATGGTTCATTTCGATGAGAATCGCTATATCGATGATTACTCTTATTTAGCAGGAATACCAACATCTGTTTTTAAAAAGGATGATGTTATTTATTCAAACCCTCTCCTTTTTTATCAAGATGAATTTGATTCAGATGACGAAAAAAAAGTTACATTAGATGCTAGAAAAGGTCTTGATTACTTTATGCAGGATTGGATGGGTTATTGTAATGGAAAAATGGATAAGATGACTTTAGTAAATATTGATAAAAATGATATCAATAGTGATTGGGATGCAGAAGAGTTCACAATTATTAATGAAGAAGATCCATATAAAATAGCAAATAAGTTAGCCCTCGATGAATGGTCATATTCTGATGATGCAGTAATAGCAGTAATTGAAGATGAATTTGAAAAACCTGATAACAAAATTAAAAGAACTATAAAAAAAACACTTCCAGAGTGCAAATTAAAAACAGATGAAAAATTCAATTTAGAACAGACTAATTCATTAAATCCAGTTTATCATCCATTTGATATTCCTGAGGGGTATAAATTTTTATATGCAGACTGTTGGTGGGATGGATTTCTAATGGCAGGAAATATCATGATGCCAACAGGTGATCCTGATATGCAGATATACTGTAAGGAAGAAGAAGGATGGATGCAGACATCTGCTGTGTCAGCGTGGAATGTATATAAACCTGCAGGTCATGAACCAGCTTATGCCCACATATATAAACCCGGAAAATGGCGTATCGGAATTACTGATATGCCTACTGAAGGAGATAGTGAGTATGTTAGAAAGAATATTTTAGGAGATTTTCTACAGCTCCAAGGATCAGTTAGAGGTATGATTGATCCTGGTGTAACCTACCATGTAGATATCACAATGTATCCAGGTATCGAAATTGATATCCCTGATTTACCCCCATTTGGTTGTAGAGACGTTGAATTTAAATTAACTTGGGATAATCCAAACGCAGAACTTGGTTTTACTCTTGTTGGTCCAAGTGGTGAAGCTATATACACCGCGCGTGATGAAAACACAGAAGAAAACTGTCAAAAGGTAAAGATTAATTCTATTGGCGAATGTTTTGATTATGAAAATTATAAAATATCTGTTTTTTCAATGAAGGATGTTAGAGATCCACTTGATTTTGAAATTGAGTATTCCTGGCAGCAGAATATTTCTAAAAATGAAGGAAATTCTCTTAGTTCTGCTACAAACGGTGCAGTCCTGGCTAGTGGTCTAAATGCACCTCTATTATATGTTTCTCCTTCTAAGATTTCTGATGAAACAAAAGATGTATTGTACAAACTTGGTGTAAAAAATATATTTCTTGTAAACATTGGTAATCATATTTCAAAAAACGTATTTAATGAGATAAGCAAAATAGCTAACATAGAAGAAAACTACAAAAAAATGGATAAATTATATGATGATATCCGGGAGATATCAGGTAGTAATGATGTAGTTTTTTCAACACTTGATCCATGGACATATTGGTATAAAACAGAACTTGTACCCAAAGCTGAGACAGAAAAAGCATTGTTTCTTGGCCCATCTGCCTTTATTGCTGCTCACCATGGAACCCCAGTTCTAATCGTTGATATGCATCCAGAACTTTCCTCAGCTGTTACCTATCATAATGTTTTATGGAGGCATTTTTCTAAAAATCGATATGATGGTACTCCTTCAAGTGGTGAAATGGTTCTTACAGGTCGAAGGATTTATGATTTTTTAGACAAATATGGATTTGATAAAGAAGGCGATGAAAATATTATCACAGTTGCTGACCAATTTGATATTGGTGTACCATGGGATAGAATATTTATTGGTGTAGCTAACTCTGGTAGATTCTCAGGTAGCCCCGTAGATTCGGCATACTGGATATCACGTAATGTTTTTTATCCGTCTCTAGTGTTTGAAAACCCTGGGTTTAATAGCAATCAGGAATATATAATGGGCAGTAGTAGTAAAAGAGAAGGATTAGCTGGTCTTTTGAAAAAGCCCTATGGTAATACACTTGTCATAACTCCAGGAGGAAAAGTAAAAGCTGACTATCCAGTACTATGTTCTTTTGTCACTCAAAAATATAGATTCAACGAAAGAGCTAGCAAATATTATGGTTCAGTATATGAGTGTGCTAATGGGCTAGTACCGGGTGAATCTGTAACTAATGAACTCATAGATATGGGTTCAATTGAAAAACATACAGGTAAAAAAGGAGCCTATTTTCCTGATATGTCTGAAACAGAGATGGTTCCTTTTTATTTAAAAAGAGGAGGATACGACCCAGTTTTTTCAACAAAATTTGAACCTGTAGCTGAAAACATAAATAAAGGTGTTTTATTATGGATCCATGCCTCCCACGGTCATCAAGGTAAGGGTGGAAGTACCGAATTTTGGAATCCTGAAGAAAAAGGAAGTAAGCTTTTCAATCTGTTAGTGGGACCTGCAAAAGAAGAAAATCCTAAATTTGGTTATGATTGGTATTTAGGATCAACTGAAGAACCAGACACCATGAGCATGGATGTAAAAGGAATTATCCCGTTTACAAATCATGAATCAATTTTTGTTCCTGCAACTGGTTCTGATTATGTTCTAGCTAGAAAACCAATGCGGGAAACTATTAATAATATTATTTTCCCCAGGCAAAAAAATTTTCCTTTTGAAGTAGAAGATTTATATGATGGTGTCACTGGTTCAATAAAGTATACTAAAAAAACACTTAAAAGTAAACATTCCTCTGATTTTGATGAATCATTTGAAAATCTTCACAGCATGGGTTTTATTACAAATATCTGTCAAACTGCCTACACCCATTTCCAGTTAACCTTGATACGACATGGCTCTGTCTTTCAGATTCAAGACCCCTGGGCAACTAGTTGGTACGCAACAGTATGGAGAGAAACAGTACCTCGAGATTTGGCACTAGGATATACTATAGGTGAAGCCTTTTCACGTGGAATTAAACACGTCGGAATTTTATATCTTGGTGGCGGACAGGATGACCAACCACAGTGGTGGTGGGATGACAAAGAGAGTGTCATATATTTTGGTGACCCTGAACTTAGGCCGTTTGTTCCAGGTACTGAATATAGTGATGCAAATCATTGGGATAAAAGTGAAACTATGCCTGTTAAATATGATAGTGAGCTAAATTTAGATGGTCACATGCCATTTGGCGTATACTCATATCCAAATCAGATCAAACAACAATCTTTCCTTGAAAAAAATATGTTTATATTTGTAATATTTACAATAATTTTAATTCTTATATTAATACTTATTTTCCCATCAAGGAAAAAATAATTTTTTTCTTTTTTTTTTGTAAATTTTACACCGAGCTTTTAAATAGGATACCACCCAAAAATATTGTTATAGATTATTCGAGGAAAAATTATGAGATACAAATTGAAAGTTAAAAATGAGAATAAATATTTTAACTATCTAAAAAAAAGATATGGATTAAAAAGAGCTAATGAGTTTATAAAAAATTAGAAATTTTCTCAATCTATTTTATATATTGTTATTTTTAAATAAAGTTTTTATTTCTTTATCCATTTTTCTGATGTAAGATATATCAGGTAGAATCGAATCTTTGTATAAACTTTTGAATTCATTATAAAGATTTCTAAAAGTATTCTTAATTACCCCAAGAAAAATCTCTTTCTGGATTCCTTTTAATTCTAGATATCTATATAAATAATATTGTGAATCAATATTTTTTGAGTTAATGATAATTTTTTTTACTTCATCTTCACTTATAAGAGGAATTATTGGTATTATTGCAATACCCGAATAAATATTATTTTCTCTTAATTTTTCAATAACCTTAAATCTTTCATCTGCAGAAATTACATTTTTTTCAAATATTCTTTTTAAATTTTCTTCGTATATTGGAATGCTAATGGTGACAGTACTATCAGAAATTTCTTTTAACAAAACCAGATCTCTTAAAACTAAATTTGACTTAGTTAAAACATGACATGTATGATCATGTTTTTTTATTTTTTTTAGGATATCTCTAGTTATTTTCTGTTTTTCTTCGATTTTTTGATATGGATCATGTACCGATCCTATTATAAAATTTGATCTAGGTATATCTTTTAATTCTATATCTAAAACATCTGAAATGTTTCTTTTGATATAAATGGTATTATCTATTGCTGAATCACAATACATACAAGAAAAACTACAGTTTTGATAAGGGTCTATTGTATAATCCCCATTAAAAAGATGATCTTTTTTAGTTATTTTTCTAAATCCCGATTTGATTTTTATTTCCTTATATTGCATTTACATCTCATCTAAAGCTTCTATACCAAGCAAATTCAGACCGTTTTTCAGAACAATTTTTGTAGCCTTTACTATTTTCAAACGAGTTTCTATAATTTTTTTATCTTTTTCAGACAAAACTGGGCAGTCTCTGTAAAACTGATTGAAGTATGATGCTAATTCAAATAAATAAAAAGCGATTAAATGTGGTTTAAACTCATTACAAGCTTGTGAAATTATCTCTGGAAATTCTGATATTTTTTTTACTAAATGAATTTCTTGATCATCTGTTATTTTTATCTCATTTTCATTTTCAACTTTTTTATTATATTTTTTTAGAATACTTGCTGCTCTTGCATGCGAATACTGAATATAGGGTGCAGAATTTCCTTCAAAATTCAATGCGTCTTGCCATTTAAAAACAATTGATTTTTCTGGTTGAACTTTTATTATATTATATCTAAGTGCGCCAATGCCAATTTTCTCCGATATTTTTCTCATTTTACTTTCTGAAAGATCATTTCCTCTTCTTTTTTTAACTTCATTATATGCCCTTTTTATGCATTCATCTATTAAGTCATCAAGATACACAACCCTTGCTTTTCTAGTAGACATCTTTCCTCCAGGAAGCGACACAAATGAATAGAAAATAACCTTTGGTATTTTTTCTGCTCCAATTAATTTTAGTGCTACCTTTACTTGTTTAGATTCGAGTTTATGGTCTTCGCCTAATATATTAATAAGAAGATCAGCATTCTTTCCTTTCCACAAATGATATGCAATATCTCTAGTTGCATAAAGTGTTGTTTTATCTTTTCTCAAAAAGAAAAATTTAGTATTTCTGCCTTTTATTTTAAAGGGTTTCATATCTATATAGTATGCTCCCTTCTCTTGTCCTGTATATTCTGTATTTTTAAGTTTTGATACTACTAAATCTACAGATTTATTTTTTAAAAATTTTGATTCTGGAACGTATTTTTCAATTTCTATATTAATTTTTTTCAGGCTTTCTTTTATTCCTTTTAACACAGGCGTATATGCTTTTTTTATTATTTCCTGTATTTTTTTATCTCCATTTTCACTTTTTTTTACTAATTGTTGTATTTCATCTGATACTTCAAAATTTTCATCTTGCATTTTACTTGCTGTTTGATAGTATCCAACGGTCTGATGATCTGGTTTTTTTCTTTTTGATAATTGAATAAAATCCTCTTTTAGATTATTTATACCCCAAGCAAGAATTGCTACCTGTTTTCCCATATCATCAAGATAAAACTGTGATTCCACTTGGTATCCAGCCGCTCTGAAAATTCTTACTATTGTGTCTCCAATAATCGGGTTTCTTGCCCTTCCTATATGAAGTGGTCCATTAGGATTTGCAGAAGTGTGTTCAATAATTACTTTCTGTCTTTTTTCTTCTAAAAATCCATATTTTGTTTTCTTTTGAAAAACATTTATTAAAATATTTCTTGCAATTTTTTTGTAATCAATAAAAAAATTTACATATCCATTTTTTTCTTCAATTTTTTCTATTCTTTCATCTATCTGAATTTTTTCTCTAAAATCTTTAGCAATATGTTCTGGAGATTTCTTAAAAACTGGAGAAAGTTTAAAACATGGTAAAGAAAAGTCCCCTAGGCTAGTATCCAAAGGTTTTTCAATTTTAATTTCAATATTTCTATCTTTAATTAAAGGTTTTATTGATTTTGTGATTTTATCTTTTAATTCCTGAATTATATAATCCATACCTTTTTTAGGTATATTTCTTCCCTTAAAAGGATTTTGTCATTTATTTCTTCTGTGATTTAAATCATTTTTTGAAAAGATTTATATTATAAAACTATATAAGGGAAAATAGGTGAGAAATATATGGCTATAGGATTTGTTTTAATAAGCGCGGCTCCCGCACAGGAACATGATGTATACAACAAACTTTCCAAAGTTCCACAAGTCGTAGAATTACATCCGTTATTTGGTGAATATGATCTTATAGCAAAAATTAAGGCTGATGATTTCGAAAAACTTGGAAAAATCGTTGTTGACAAAATCAGATCAATTGATGGAGTAATAGATACTAAAACATTAACTGGTACAAAATTTTAAAGGAGGAAAAGAATAAATGAATTATTTAGCTCAATTTATGAGTATGTTGACGCTAGTATTTGCAATTGCAAGTATCATTGCAGGTGTTTTTACAGCATATTTTGGCTCAGGGCGTAGCAGAGCAGTTGGCGGCATATTAGTTGTTATCGGCCTTTTGGTCTTTGTTGTATTTATGTATGGCGCAGGCTGGCTTTCAGGTATGCTTGGAACACCAAGTATAGGCCTTTTACAATTCAATAACCTTATAGCTTCGGGTATTGTTGCCATTATTGGAGCAGTAGTTGGCGCTGGTATTGCACTTGGAATATTTTTACTAGCCATTATGAAAGCTTAGTTACTATATTTAAAAAATATTTATGGATTCTAAGATCCTTAGTAAGCTCCGGGTGAAAAGATAATGCAAGAATATTTTTTTGCCTGACCATTACTATTTTTTTATCTATTTTTGATAATATTTTGCAGTCATCCCATACTTTTTTGATGATTGGTGCTCTTATAAAAACAGCGTTGTATGGTTCTTTAAAACCATTTATTTTTATTATTTGCTCAAATGACTCTTTTTGTCTACCAAAATAGTTTCTTTTCACCTTCATATTTACAAGTCTAAGCAGCTTTATATCTTTTGTATTATCATCTATTTCTTTTGATAAAATCACGCATCCTGCACATGTACCCATAACAGCTATTTCTTGATCTTCAACTTTTTTAATGATCTTTTTGTGTAAGTTTTTTTTAAAAATTATTCTAGAAATTGTTGTACTCTCTCCACCGGGAATTACTAGTCCGTTAAGATTGTCAAGCTGATCTTCAGATTTAATTGGTATGACTTTTCCATTTAGGTTCAAATCTGATAATGCCTTTTCCATTGTTAAAATATGCTCAGTAACTGCACCCTGGATTGCTATTACGCCTATGTTATACTTATTTACCATCCTCTCTCCTGGAGTCTTTCTTCTTTTGGGATTGTATCAATATTAATTCCTACCATTGCTTCTCCAAGATTTTTACTAACTTCAGCAATTACATCTGGTTTATCAAAATTTGCCACAGCTTCTACAATTGCCTTTGCTCTTTGTTGAGGGTTTTTTGATTTAAATATACCAGATCCTACAAACACCCCATCACTTCCAAGCTGCATCATAGCTGCAGCATCTGCAGGTGTAGCAATTCCGCCTGCTGCAAAATTAACTCTAGGAAGTCTCTGAATTTTTTTTGTCTCAATTAGTAGATTATATATTTCTTTTTTTACTGTTTTATACTCATAATCTGAAAAAATTATTGTATCTTCTTTTACTTTTCTATCTGTAAGACTTATCTTTGCATCGACATAGCTTTTACAGTATTCTTTAGATAATTTCTTTATCTCTTCTGAATCTAATTTTTTTAATTCTTTGATCATTCTTGTGACCATTCTTTGGTGTCTTATTGCTTCTATTATATTGCCAGTTCCAGCCTCTCCTTTCGTTCGTATCATTGCTGCTCCTTCAAATATTCTTCTTAAAGCTTCACCAAGATTTCTGCAACCACATACAAAAGGAATTTTAAATTTACGTTTATCAATATGATAGTATGGATCAGCTGGCGTTAAGACTTCTGATTCATCGACCATGTCAACTCCAATTGTTTCTAAGGCTTGGGCTTCAACGAAGTGCCCTATTCTTGCTTTAGCCATGACTGGAATACTAACAGATTCTAGAATATCAGTAACTATTGAGGGATCAGCCATACGTGCAACTCCTCCTTCTGCTCTGATATCTGCGGGGACTCGTTCAAGAGCCATCACTGCAACAGCGCCTGCGTCTTCAGCGATCTGGGCTTGTTCTTTGTTTGTGACATCCATTACAACTCCACCTTTTTGCATCTTTGCAAAACCTTTTTTGAGTTTTTCTGTTCCAAGTCTTTGTTTGAATAAATCATTTTCAGCCATTTTTTTTTCCCCTAATAATATTAAATCCAACACCGATATATTAAACACATTATTAAGAACTATGGTAAAAAAAAATTTGTTATATTTTATTTTTAATAATTTTGAAAAGGTATATTCAACTATTTATTCAGGTAAATATTCATATGATTATTTCTTTGGCACTTGTATCAATATCAAACAATTCTCCTACATAACCATCTACACATTCAAGTGCGAAAAAACGATTTAAAAGATCTAGGTTTTTTACTTTTTGGAATTGGGATGCAGATTAATACAAAAAAAACAAGTGGTTGCTCTATCCTTCGATGTCAAATCGGGGCTATTGGTATAGGGGCAATGATAGTTTTTATTGCAATGGTATTAGTTGCCGGTATTGCTGCATCTGTTATAATTCAGACAGCTAACACTTTAGAAATTACAGCTAGTACAGCAGGAGAGGAAACAAAAGACGAAGTTGGAACCGGTCTTAGGGTTTATCATATAGAAGGAAAAATAGATGATAGATATGTTGGCGGAACCTGGTACAATAATTCTTATTCAAATATGAGTATTGAAGTTGATCCAAGAGCGGGCTCTAGGGATATTGACTTAGCTCATACTATTATTGAGATATCAAATGGAACAGTTAAAAATATTATCTCCTATAATTCAGGTGAACCGGATTTTACCTCAAGCATTCCTGGAAGTGGTGTTTTTAGCGCTACTGATGATAGTTCTGCTACTAATATGTTCCAACAAACAGGTGCTACATTTGGAGTAATTGTTGTAAAAGATGCAGATAGTTCTTGTAGTGCTAATAATCCAGCCATTAACAGAGGAGATATGGTAAAACTCACACTAAATGTCACTGCTATTTTTGGATCATTAGGAGCCCGAGAGGATATACGGGGTCAGGTTATTCCAGAGTCAGGATCCCCTGGTGTGTTTAGTTTTAGAACACCTGCTTGTAATTTAAATGAGATATATCAACTGTACTAATTAGTTCAATATTCGCAATCAATTATTTTTCCATTGTTATAAGAGTCATATGCTGATAGATCAAAGTGTCCATGGCCACTATTTGTAAAAACTATTGTTTTTGGTTCTTTATTTTTTTTACATATATTTGCAAAATCAATAGCTGCTTTAACGGCGTGAGCTGCCTCTGGTGCAACTACAAATCCTTCAGTTTGTGCAAATATTTTAGCTGCTTTGAATACTTCTTTTTGATAATATGCGACAGCTTGCATGTATCCTTCTTTTGTAAGTTTACATAGTAGTGGTGAATCACCATGGTATCTTAATCCTCCAGCATGAATTGATGGAGGCATGAAGTTGTGTCCTAAGGTATACATTTTTAAAAGTGGAGTTAATCCAGCATTATCACCAAAATCGTATCTATATTCACCCTTTGTTAGAGTAGGACATGCTATTGGTTCGACTGAGATTATTTTTGTATTTGGTTTTTTCCCATAGATTTTGTCTTTTACAAATGGAAAAGCAGTTCCTGCAAAGTTACTTCCTCCACCTACACAGCCTATTACATAATCAGGGTATTTTTCTATCATTTCAAACTGTTTTTTTATTTCAAGTCCTATTATAGTTTGATGTAAAACTACATGATTTAAAACTGAACCTAAGGCATAGTTCGTATTATTATTAGTTGCAGCATCTTCAACTGCTTCACTTATAGCTATTCCTAGGCTTCCAGGATTATTTGGATCTTTTTTTAATAATTTTCTTCCAATTTCAGTCATTTTTGATGGACTTGCGTGTACTTCTGCTCCCCAGTTTTCAATCAAAACTTTTCTATACGGTTTTTGATCATAGCTGCATCTTACCATATAGACTCTGCATTTTAAATCGAAAAGTTGAGTTGCAAAAGAAAGTGCTGATCCCCATTGTCCGGCTCCTGTTTCTGTAGATATTGTTTCTATTCCTGCTTTTTTGTTATAGTAAGCCTGTGGTATTGCTGTATTTGGTTTATGGCTTCCTGGAGGGCTTACTCCTTCCCATTTGTAGTATATTTTTGCTGGTGTTTTAAGATATTTTTCTAGTCTTACTGCTCTGTATAATGGACTTGGTCTCCATAGTTTGTATATTTCTAATACTTCCTTTGGAATTGTTATATATTTATCTGTGCTTACTTCTTGTTTAATTAGATCCATTGGAAATATTTGGTTTAGTTCTTTAGGTTTGATTGGTTTTTTTGTTTGTGGATTCAGAGGCGGGTCTAAAGGTTTTTTTAAATCGGCTTGTATGTTATACCATTTTTTCGGCATTTCATTTTCATCGAGTATTATTTTTATCTTATCCATGCATATTATTATGTAAAACATGGTATTTAAGTTTTTCTAAAAATGTACTTTAATGTATATTTTTATACATTTAAGCTGCATAAAGCTAAAAAATGCATAATATTTAAATATGTTATTACTCTATAATATGTAAATATGTGGAAAAAAATTTCAAATTTTTTCAAGGATTATCCTAAAAGAAAACTTGTAGCAAAAAAAATGCTTGAATACGGCTTAAAAGTAAAAGATAAAAAAATATATTGTGGTGAAATAGAATTATCAGATTCAAAGATTGCTAGAGCTCTAAATATAGATAGAAGATCAATATCAAGTACAGTTGACACAATAATAAAAAACAGATATCTATATGATATATTTTCAAAACTAAAACCTACATGTCATTTGAAAAATGTTGCAACAGATCTCAATTGGGGAGTTATTGAAATAATTCCAACAGATCCAAGTGTTCCTGGAATACTTGCAGAAGTAGCTGGAATTATCGCAAAAAATAAGATTAGTATCAGGCAAGCAATAGTTGAGGATTTTCAACTTACTCAAGAGCCAAGATTGTTTATTATTGTTGAAAAAAGTATACCTGGAACTATTATTCCAAAACTTAAAGCAGTAAAAGGAGTAAAATCTGTGATAATATAATTTTATAGTAAATATGTTATAAAACTAACAAATTGTTATTTGTATCACATATCCTATTAAAATAGTTAAATTTGATACATAGATTTTATAAATAAAGGAAAATATAATTATTTTTAAGGGGGACTAGATTTTTTCCTTATCTATTCTCCTCTTCTAGAATAAAATGTCCCCCTTATCTAATTTTATCTAAAAGCTATTACATAATACGCTCTATCATTTCTAAAACAAAACCATCGCTATCAATTGCATAACGAGCTATACCGATTTTTTTGGCATAGTTTTTCATTTTTTTTACAGCAAGAAACCTTTCAAATGTTGAACCTTTTTGTATTACTTCAAGTTCAAGTACACAGTCAGCAAGACCTTCCATTTTCCTTTCAAATATATCACCATGTATACCTCGAGTCATTATCATAAAGAAAACACCTTGATTTTTGATATTTGAAATTTTTGCTGCTTGGATGGTTTGGATAACTTCTTCCTGAGAGTATTGATTAAGAAAGAAATCAAGGGAATTTATA
The DNA here is from genome assembly GCA_964473335.1 of uncultured Thermoplasmatales archaeon. GTDB lineage: Archaea > Thermoplasmatota > E2 > DHVEG-1 > DHVEG-1 > CAYZTD01. The sequence goes on along the minus strand of CAYYOO010000016.1, from coordinate 5,368 downwards.
ATAATTTTTTCAGATTTTGCTTTCTCAAGACTCTCAGATAAAATTGCTAAAAAATCCTCCCCTCCTTTTTCAATTGGAGGTAGGCCAGAAGAACCAATCTCAATTAATTCCTTTAATTTAATCTTTGATCTCTGCTTATGAACATTTACCCTTTTTTGTTCCCCTGACAAAATAGCCTCAGAGTACTTTGATGCGATATCAACAACCTTTAAATCTTTATTTTTCCAACCAAAACGATTCATTGTTTCATTAAGTTCGTCTTTTGTTTCTTCTGTGGAGATATACAAATTTTTTCCGGTACTTGCTAATTGTTTACTTAAGATTTCAATGCTACTTCCAGGAGATCCTAAAATTAAAACTAAATATCCCTTAGGAGTTCCTCCTTCTAATAATCTGTCAAGTTTTTCAATACCTGTTTCAACAAACTCGTCTTTTTTTGACATTTCAATTCTCTATCAACCTATTCTTATATCTCTATCTCTAAATAAACGAATCTCTGACTTTTAGGATCTTATCATTTAAATAAACCAGTCTGTTTATATAGCCTTCAAAAGCCTCTTCTTCAATTGCTAGTGAAATCGTGTGAATCTCTTTTGATCTCGTACGATTTATAATATGATAAAAAAACTCAGTTACAAGCTCTGGATCATTGTATATTATTAAATTTGTAAGAGAGTCAATTAGAAGATATTTTTTCCGATTTTCATCAACTTCCTTAAAAACATTCATTATCTCAAGGCCTAGTTTTTCAAGCATAGACGGGCTTTCTAGAAAAATGCAATTTTGGCAAACATTTGACATACCTGAAGCACGGGAAATACAATCGATATATATAAAATTATTAAGATCTTTAATAAAATCAAATTGTTTTAATAATGTAGCTATCGGTTTTGTGACACCAACGTAAACCCAGATGCTATCTGGATCGTTTTTGATTAATTCAAATACGGCTTGGTTTAAATCAGCATAATTTGAACCAGGAAGTAAAACTCCTACAGATTGGTTTATTTTTATTGCATTTAATATTCTTTCTTTAAGTCCATCTATCAAAACATTAGCCATCTATCTTTCACTCTCTAGACTTTAGAAGCGGTGCAAATTCTACACCGTTTTTAGATGAAATACTCATAGCTGATTTTGTTCTACTGTGTGATGCCCCACGCATCTTGACAAGTTGAAAGGTTCTAATTAGATCGCCTTTTCTTTCAATGTCGCCAAGAAACATGATACCATCAGAAATAAACTCTTCAATTCCGTATTGTGAATATTGGAATTTTCTCGGAGGAACTTCTGATGTTAATAGTGTGGTACATTTCATAGCAGCTAGAGAAGAACCTAGTTTGAAAATAAAATCCCTTATCATTTCAGGTGTCTGTAGTCTGTAACATAATGCAGTAATTGAATCAATAATTAGTCTTTTTACATTTAATTCATCAGCGATATCTCTAAGTATGTCAAGAAGTGCACTTGCATCTTCAACAGTGTATTTTTCAGTGTCAAGGCCTAGTCTCTCACTGATAATTCTTAGATCAATGAGATTTACCATACCTGTTTCTATTAGTTTTTTATCGTAAAAATCAAACCCTTCCATATTTTTTGTAAGTTTGAACAATGGTTCAGTTATGGTAAAAAAAACTCCTCTTTCTCCTTTTTTAGCACCATTTATTAAAAACTCCATACAAAGAGTAGTTTTTCCAGATCCACTACTGCCGGTAACAAGAACTGTACTGCCTGTTGGAATACCTCCTCCTAACATTACATCAAGTTCTTGTAGACCTGTCACACAACGGCTATCTTTATTAACTTCTTCAGTTTCAGGCATATACTTCTCTCCTCATTCCCTCAATACTCAATATAGATATACACTTAATAGTTATAAAATTTAAGGTTTTGATAAAGTCAAATAAACTGAATAGTTTTATGAATAAATATAGGAGAGGGATTTTAACTTCAAGTTTAAATCACACTATTATGATCCTGTATGGTTAAGAGTGAGATTGTACCGGTAAAAACAATTCTATCTCCCAGGTTTTACAATAACTTGTTTAATATTTTTTATTAAAAGAGATATAATAAACAAGGATGCAAGGGAAATAACAATAGTTGCCCCAGGTGGTAGATCAAAATTAAGAGACATCAATGTACCATAAAAAGTAACAACGCAACCAATAATTATTGCAAAAAACATCATATTTCTAAGATTATGAGTAAAAAGATTAGAAATCGCTGCTGGAATTGTAAGCATCGCTATAACAAGGACTACTCCTACAACCTTTATCAAAACAACTGTAGTAAGTGCAATCAAAATCATTAAAACCATATATAAAAAATCAACTTTAATCCCAGAGATACGAGCAAATTCTTCATCAAAAGTAAGAATATGTAAATCCTTATACAAAAAAATCGTAACAAAAGAAATTAAGATCAAAAGCCCAAACATAAGATAAATATCCTGCATCTTAATTAAAAGTACATTACCAAACAAGATACTAACAGGATCCTGAACCAAAATTTCACTTCTATCAACCTGATTTAAAAACAATACTCCAAGGGCCATACCAACAACCCATAAAATACCAATTGTTGAATCCTCACGCAGGCGAGTTCTGATAAAAGGCAGACCCATAATAATTGCAGCAGTAAGTGCAAAAATCAAAGCACCAACCAAAGGTTCAATAACAATTATTCCCAAATATTGTAGATAATAAGCAAATCCAATCCCGCCAAAAGTAGTATGAGCAATACCACCACTAATAAAAACAACACGTTTAACAACAACATAGGTACCAATTATTCCACAGGCAATACTTGCTAGCATTCCTGCTATAAACATCCTTTGAACAAAAGGATAGTGGAACATCTCAATTATATCAGCAGCCAAACTATTTTACTCCTTTTTCTTATTTTTTTTATGTTCATCAAGAACCCTATGAGGTACACCATGAGCAATTAGATCAACCGGACAACTATACGTTTTTTCAAGCATTTCTCTGCTTATCATTTTTTCATCATCATGAGTAAACATAAATCGATTAAGACAAGCAACACGAGTAACATAAGATGAAATTACACCGATATCATGTGTAACAAGAAGAATTGTAACATTTTTATTCAACTCCTTTAAAAGATTATAAAAATTGATCTGTAAATCTTTATCAATACTTGCTGTTGGTTCATCAAGAAGAAGAATTTTAGGATTTGAAACAAGAGCACGGGCAATAAAAACCCTCTGTCTTTGCCCACCAGAAAGTTCGCTAATATGCCGTTTCTTATATTCTAACATACTTACTTTTTTTAAAGCTTCAACTGTTGCTTTTTTATCATCAGATGAATACAGAGGATGAATCCCTCGAATACTTCTACGACCCATTAATACAACATCCCAAACAGAAATAGGATATTGCTTATCATGCTCAGAATACTGTGGAACATATCCAATATTTTTACGCCCAATTTTAGGTATTTCTCCATAGATTTTTACAGTACCCTTAGTTGGGTTTAACAATCCTAATATTATTTTTAAAAGAGTGGATTTTCCTCCACCATTAGGGCCAATTATTCCAAAAAAATCACCGTCATAGATGTCACTAGTTATATTTTCAATTACAATGTCATTGTTATATCCAGCAGAGATATTTTTTAACTCAATTGCAATTTTTCTCTTCATTTGAAAAAAACATACTCCTCATTTTTCTATATGAAAATAGATTGTAATTAAATATTGTGTTTAACTATTTTTCAAATCCAGCAACCATATCTTCAGCAAGTTTTGTAATTGTTTTTTCATAATTTGTCATCAATGGATTTGCAAAAACAACATTTCCACCGATTTCATCCGCAATTGTTTCAGCATTTGATGTATCAAATTGTGGAGCTACAAAAATAACTGTAATATTTTCTTCTTTAGCTTGGGTAATTATTGCATCAATTCCTGCAGGACCTGGTTGTTTTCCTTCATCTTCAATAGCAATCATTTTTAGATTATAGGTATCTCCAAAATATCCCCAAGCTGGATGGTATACCATAAAGGATTTATTTTTGTATGGTTGTAAAAGATTACTAACATTAGTATTTAGATTATCAAGTTTAGTAATATACGCTTGATAGTTTGTATAAAATTCTTCTTGATGATCAGCATCTAATTTAACAAGGCCATTATAAACTACTTCAGCCATTTTTTTAAAATTTTTGGGTGATGTCCATATATGCGGATCTGTCCCTTCATGACCCTCGCCTTCATGATCACCCTCATTATAATGTTCATCAAAAGAAATTACAGATATGTTTTCTGAGCAGTCAAATACATGTAAATCTGAATTTTGCTCAAGAATTGTATCCATATGAACCACTTCGAACTCAACACCTGAACCAACCTTAAAATATGCCAAAGCTTTTGATACTTTCTTCATCTGTTCAGGTGTTGGTTCAAAAGAATGAGGACTTTCACCAGCTGGAACCATAATAGTAACATCAACATATTCTCCACCAATAGATTCTACCATTTCAGCCTGTGGTACAATAGTTACTAATACTCCAAGTTCCTCTGTTGATGTATTATCAATACAACCTGTTAAACAGACAGATATAATTCCAAGCAATACAAAAGTTGAATACATTATTTTTTGATTTTTTTCCATAATATAACTCCCCAGCATACAACCAAATATTATTAATATTTATATAATTTGTTATTAACTTTTATGGTCAAGTATATAAAGATGTTATTAATTTATTGTATTTCATGGCAATTATAAGTGTTTCATTAAATGAAAATATACTCAAAGATATAGAAAAAATACAAAATGAACATGGATACTCAGGTAGATCAGAAGTTATAAGAGCAGGCGTTAGACTTTTAATTTCAGAAAGTAAAGATATTGAAAAATTATTTGGAGAAATAAATTCAATACTAATTGTTATTCATCACCACGATTCAGAAAATGCTGTTTCAGAAATAAAACATGCTTTTAAAGATATCACAAAAACTCAGATTCATAATCATTTTGAAAAAGAAAAATGTCTAGAACTATTTGTATTACAAGGCGAAGCAGAGAGAATAAAAGAGATGAATAGACTTTTTAATACTAATAAAAAAATGGATATTGTAAAATTAATAGTTCCTTAATATATAATGATATATAAGTCAATATTTTTGAATTAATCAAATAATTTTTAATATGAATTTGGAAAGTTAAGTTTGTTATAAAATATTGACTTGCATTTACCAGTAAAATAAAATATTACATCAAGATTTGGGCTTAATTTAGGGTTTAAATCGGATTTTTTTACCACAAACATAGTAAAATGGAAAGATGATGTTTCTACTCCTGTTGAAAGCATAAGGATGCAGGGGAAGGGATTTGAACCC
>CAYYOO010000015.1:21451-28032 GCA_964473335.1 uncultured Thermoplasmatales archaeon | reverse complement strand
TATGCCGTTAAAATAACATATTGAAAAAATGTTTTTTAGATGGACTTTTCTTGTTTTTTATATATAAAACTAATTACATAAGTTAAACTGATACATACAGCCAATAGACCAAGTGCTACCAAAAAATTATCTAAAATACCAGGGTTAATTAAAAGGATTTCACCTAATGAAAAAATCATAAGACCTGAGAAAAGTTTTAAAATTCTACCCTGGAATTCACTTAGTTTCCATTTTCCTAGACTTATTACCATAATTGATACAATTACAATCAGAGGGATAACATATATTATATTATAAAAGAAAATATAGGAGATATATTCAAAATTGGCAAGATTATATGATGATAGAACAGTTGTATAGATAACAGGTAAATTAAAAGAACATGCTAGATCCACAGTATTTGCACTCACTGCAAATATTATTGAGGCGATGAAAAGAGAGGGAAACGATCTTATTTTGATAATTTTTCTTATTTGTTTGTATAAACCTTTCTTTTTTTCATCTGAGATACTTGCAGAGGGTCCTTTTTTTAAAAAGAAAAAATCCTTGATGTTTAACCCCCCAAAAACAATTGCAATTATCCCTGCTATAGCAAATATTAGTGCCAGCATTCCTACATATCGAATAATTGATCCAACCGCTAGCATTAATAAAAAGTAGATAAAACCAGACATAAAAACAAAAATTGAACCAATGAATATCATCCTTTTACGAGATTTTGTATATATTAATAGACTAAGAAGGAACAATAACACAAAAAAAGAACAAGGATTAACACTGTCTATTCCTCCAAGAACAATGGTAAGTAAAGGTAATGAAAAAACATTTAAATCAATTTTACTACCAAAGAAATCTATAACTGGATTTGTCTTTTTACTTTCAATTGAATAATTTCCACTTACATGTTTTCTCAATTCATTTTCTAGGTAATCATCTGTTTTAATTTGTGCAGTTGTAAGTTTACTAATTTTGTTTGAAGAAAGATTTTTTATTACAATTGATGGTGTACCCCAAATACCATATGATTCTAGTTTTTCAGCGTTTTCAACATACTCATTTGGAAAATCAGATATTTTGTAACTAATTATTGTTATATTATCTCTAAGATAAGGATCTGTAAGTACTTCATTCTCTATTAGCTCTTCAGCTTCATCGCAATCCTTACATTCATAAGCATTTATAAAAAATTCTACAATAACTGTTGTATTATAGTCAGTTATATCATCTATATCATCATTTATTTCATTATCTTGCTCACTAGCAATATATTTATCTGATACAAGTAAGACACATAAGGATAATAAAAAAAGTACTGCAACAGCAATTGATGTTATTTGATATTTATTCATAAAACTTGAGCCATCCAAGAGATAATATTTTTTTTAGAAAAAGATAGCTCTATTTAAGTCTTTATGTGAAAAAAAAATGAATATTATTCATTTAAAAGATTTTTAAGATCATCTAAGTCTTTTTTAACGTGGTTTATCTCAGTTAACTTTGTTCTTTCAAAATCCTCTATAATATTCTCTATTGATGAATTTAGCTTATAAATATGAACTGGACGGCCTTTTCCTTTCTTTTTAAGGTCTCTTTTTTGTACCCATCCTCTTCTTTGTAATTCTTGCATTGCTACACTTACTTCTGGCTGTCTTAGATTTGCATTTCTTTCTATCTCAGCTGATCTACATTCATCCACTCCAGAGATATACATTAAAGTTTTTGCAAGATTCCTGGGCATACCAAGATCAGTAAATACTTTGATTATTTTTTTATCCTTTGAGGTTAATCTATTATCCGTCATATTATCAACCGTATTAATATAATTACAATAGTATAATATAATTATAGTTTATAAATTTTTTCATATCTTTATATAAAAAAGAAAAATATAATTATAAGAAACCTAAAGCTTCTTCAATCCTACCCATCTCAATACCTGTTGTATCATTACCGATAACAGCTCCTTTATTATTTGCAATAATACCTGCACCAATAATTGGACTGCCGTGATTTACCGTTCCGATCATAACAGGGACATCAAATATCTTTCTAAGCTGTTTTTTTTCAGAATCTGAAACCTTAGGATGACACAGTAGGCCTTTATTTGTAACAACTGCAGCCATACCAACAGTTTTAAGATTAGCAATTGTACCCCGGTAAGTTGGAACCTTAAAAGTATCTTTGATTGCTTTTATCGTACTATTTTTTACATCAGGATGGACAAGACAACCGTAATCATTAACAAGTATATCATTTCCAGCAGCATTGAATTTATCATTTATGACTTTTAGTTCAAAACCAAGATCAGAGATGACCTTTTCAGATCTTTGATCTATGAAGTTACAAACAACAGCACCCTTACTATTAAAGTTTAAAAGACTACCAACAATAGTAGATTCTGCAATACTGATCTCAACAAGTTTTACATCTAAAACAGAAGAAAGTGTATTTTTATCATTTTTTGTTAGACCTTTTTGGATAAAAGCTATTTTATCATTTGTCCTACAAAAAACACCCACATTAGGATTTTCATTGAAATCCATTAAAGCAAATTTTGATTTTTCTTTGTTAATGGCTATATTACCCCCTTAGAAAATTGAATTGTAAACTTATTATATTTAATAATATTAGATAGCATAATTTGTTCACTTATTTTTAAAACAGCATTCGATTCTTTGTTATAAATCTTATCATAAAGAAATAATTGATTTTTATGATATTTTCATATGATAAAAAGAAAAAGCAGGATTATTTTGTATCCTTTTTCTTGTTAGAACTACTCTTTTTTTTACTTTTGCTTGAAGATTTTCCTGATTTCTTCGTTGTTTTACTTTCTTTTTTAGTTTTTGAAGAGGATTTCTTAGATGTTTTTTGAGTTTTTTTAGTGGTTTTTGTTTCTTTGTCCTTTTTATCTTTAGTCTTCTTTGGTTTGTCTTCTTTTTTCTTTTCTTCGCCTTTTTCTTCTTTACTTTTTTCTTCGGTTTCCTTTGGTTTTTTCTTTTTAATTTTTACATCGCCGTCTGCAGCTGGAGCTATTTCATAATCATCAGCACCTTCTTCGTCAGTTTCTTCAACTTCTTCTTTTCTGAGAATTGGTGCTTTCTTTTCTTTTTCTTCACGTAGAAGTTCACGTCGGGATTTTTTTAATTCGATATCTGGAAGATAAGCTTCAACAATACCGTCATCGAATTTTACTGCTTTCACTCTAATTTTACCAGGCATTCTATATTTTCCATGAGACCATAGATGATTATTTAATGAGTCATCTATCCATATCTTATCCTTATCAACCTTCATGTGTTTTGTCAAGTATTTTTTCACTCTTTTAACTGCTGTAGGTGCTGATTTAGTTCTTTTAAAATTCTTGTTTTTAAGTGGTATTACAAAAATTCTTTCTAATTCTTCTGCCATATTTATAACCCTGTTTTAGCTTTTTTTAAGTTTGTTTCTTCGCCAGTTACGTGTTTTTGGATGACGAGTGAAACGCCTGTTTGTTTTTATCATAATCCAAGCTGGTACTCTACGATTACTGCGAGCAGCTTTATTTAAACGTATTTTTTTTGAAAGAGGTTTGTGTGTCGACATATTCTATACCTTTTATTTTCTTGTTATATTTATATCCCTTTTCTTGGGCATCATGCGGGATAATAAATCCCGAAGTTGTTTATCATTTATCTTATTTTTTAACCTGCCGCTTTGAGCAAGTGCTATTAGTTGATTCTCAATTTGTTCGGCAATTTGGGGTCTAGCTACTTTAATATTACCTAGTCTTTCTCTTGCTTTAGGTGTTAAGACCCTTATCAGCATCAATTTCTTTTGTTTTTCGAATTCTTCTTGTTGGCTGTTTTGTTCTCCAATATCTTCATCATATGATGCTTGTTCTTGTAGTTGTTTTAATTTCTTCTTTTTCAGTTCTTCGAGTTTTTCGTCCATACTATACAATTTAACCTTACTATTGATTCTATTATTTAATATTTTTCCAATCCTGGATAATAATCCTTTACTTCTTTTAACACTTTATTTGATATGTTGTCAAGAAATGATCTTCCCTTTGAAGTTAGTTTTCTACCTTTACCCTTGACCTTTTTAACATAACCTGATTTTTCCAGCTGTTGAACTGCCCTACGGGAAATTGTCCCACTTCCAGAAGTGGTTTTATAGGTCTTTGAACCGCGGTCTTTTTTTCCGCCATATAAGCCACTAAGCCGTTCTGTACCTATTCTATCTACCATATATATCTTTCTTAGGACAGATGCACATCTTTTATACCACCAGTCTTTCTGAAGTGGAGGATTCTCTCTACTAGTGCCTGTTCTGGAAAACAAGTTTTCTTTTGGTGTTTTTATATTTTCATCTTTTTGAAGTTCTTTTGCTACTTCATCTATTAATTCCTTTGCCGGAACATCATATATGGTTGTCATTTATTGTTTACTCCTATTACATAAGGAAATTTGGTAACGGTAATAAGTGATAACTTATTTAAGAGTAACGGAGGGATTTTTTAAAAAAGATGTTGTGACTACTCCCCGTCATGAATGACGGGGCTTCATGTGGTTGGTAGCCCCGGGTTTGGGAAATCGTTGAGACTTTTTTGTTCGAGTCGTTGATCTCAGACATAATTTATCACGGTTTTTGTATCTGCATCTCCAAGACTTCTGTAGAATTTTCCTGGGCTCCAAAAATGACCTCGGGGATCTCTGCATCTGAAATAGGTCCTTTTTTTAAACAATTCACGAGCAGATGCGCCCTTCAAGAGTTGAAGAGCTTTGGAAACACTCATTGTCGGTGGAATACAAACAACAACGTGGATATGATCAGACATTACACTAAGCTCAGTTATTTTTATCTTGTGTCGTTTTGAAACCTCGTGCAAAACGTCTTCGCAAAGTTTTTTATTCGTCTCCTGCTTAAACATATTGTACCTATATTTGGGACACCACTCAAGATGGCACATATTCTGGCCAATGCTACAGCTACCGCTAATTAGTTTCATAAGAAGTTTTCCTAAACAGGTTTTCTATAGGCATCCGCCTTTGGCGGACGCGCCTGTCTAAGAGAAAGAATAGATTACTAGATAAAAAAATAGTAGCGTGATTCATCCGCAGACTAAAGTCTCCGGATTTCTCACTTACAAAGTGTTTAAAAAAAATTTATTTTTAGCTTGGTGTGTTGCCACCTATAAATACACTAACTGCTATATAACCGCTTACATATCTTGGTGTACTTTGGATAAATGGTTTTCCCAAGTTAATTGAAACTTCAGGAGGATAATATATCATTACATCCTTTTTCATTGTTCTTTTTAGAGAATTTTCATCAACAGCGGCACCACATGAAGATATAATATTGTTATTTTCGCCAATAATTTTAACTTGGAAATTATAGTAATCTGTTAGACCTAGCTGATCTTTTATCGATACATAATTATCATTAATATAGTTTTCAAAGTTGCTAATTTTTTCGATATCAAGAATGTTAATATTTGGATTATTTTTATACTTAACTTGATACATATAGTATGTTGAGTCATTTGATATCTTTGTATATTTTGTAAAGTATTTATCTATATCTTTGTCAAAATTACTATCCTTTAGATTTTTGTTTGACAGATCAATTTCTTCATTTGCTATATCACTTGATGAAGCAATAATCTTGTTTGCCTGAACTTTTTTGACACATACATCAGAATTTTTATACCCATCCTCTATTTTCAACATTACATAGTATGGACTGGAATCTGAATATTCGTGTGTAACCTTGCTAGGAGAGTATTTAATACTATCGAATTCTCCATCGTAATTAAAATCCCATGAATATTTGTTAATACGAACATCTGATGAAGATAAACTTGGATCAAAACAAATATCCATATCTTCGTTTAATCCATCTTTATCATACCATGTAAAATCAGCAGAAATATTTGAATTCATATTTTTATCTGTTGTAAATCTTGCTGTCACATATTGATCTTCATCCATCGTAATTTTTGTTTGAGTCTGATAAGGATCTGATACCTTGCCGATCCATCTTGAAAATGACCAATCGTTTTTTGGCTTAGCCTCCAAATCTACTGTATCTCCGTAATCATAGATATGAGTTATGCCAGCAGAGGGTATAGTTTTTCCACTATTATCTGGTAAAATATATATGTGGAGTGAGCACCCTTTTTCCATAACATTTAGTGAAATCTCAAAGGTTTTTTCACCTGCATTTGAATCGATTATAACTTTATAACTATAAAATCCAGGGCTAAGTTCTGCTGTAACAACTGATATGGAGATGTTGTCTTTTTCACCTTGAGATGAGCCGTTAATTGGTGATACAGAACCAATCCAGCTACATTCTTCAAAAATAGAATATTCTAGAGTACCTGTACCACTATTCCAAATATCAAAGTTGGTAAAACTTTCATCTCCAATAAACATATCACCAAAACTATGTTTTTCTGGGTTAATAGACAAAACAGGATTTTCAACTATAACAAATGACAGATTAAATCTATCATTCCCACCATTTGAAGTGATATTAATAAAATCGCTATAAGAACCCGGACTAAGATCAGAAGTATCAACACTAACAGT